>NZ_CFQZWI010000012.1:0-48459 GCF_986127675.1 Holdemania sp.
ATTCCGGTTTCAAATCTTCAGAAAGCATATCGAAAATATTCGCGCGAATCTGTGTATAGTTATGAAGAACATGTCGAACTGGC
Source organism: Holdemania sp. (assembly GCF_986127675.1). NCBI lineage: Bacteria > Bacillati > Bacillota > Erysipelotrichia > Erysipelotrichales > Erysipelotrichaceae > Holdemania > Holdemania sp. The sequence continues at coordinate 84 of NZ_CFQZWI010000012.1, forward strand.
AAAAAAACTAGACCAGAACAATAAGCTGCCTGCGACGTTCATGGTTGTCGCGCCTGGAAGCTGGACCGACGAAGTCTGGGACGATATCAACCGGATGCGGACGCTCAACACCGAGCAGAGCCGGCGTAGACTTCAAATGCACGTCTGTCCGCTTCAGTTAGATATCGTTGAGCGGATCATTAACCGATATAGCAATCCAGGAGATCTTGTTCTTGATCCGTTTGCAGGCTTGTTTACGGTCCCGATGAGCGCCATTAAACTTGGTCGAAAAGGATATGGGATTGAATTGAACGAAGATTACTTCCGGGACGGCGTGGGTTATTGCAGAAGAGCTGAGATAAAAAAAGATATTCCATCTTTGTTTGACTTTATTGAAGATGAAAAAAAATAAACGAAAACTGAATAAAAAAAAGAGAGGTGAATATAGATGCCATCATCAGCGTATACGATAAAAAGAGAACAATTTGAAAAGAATATCAAACTTGTTTACGAATATGAAAGAGAAAGGGGAATGAACCATGCGGAGTTTGCTAGGATGTGTGGGATTAACCACAATACCTTCGCGCAAATCGCATCCGGCCGGTTTAACGGAACGATTTTCACATGGCGAAAGATAAAAGCGGCGACAAACTTAAAAATCGAATATGATCAAAAGATATGCGATTGCCTACCGCCAAAATTGAGTAAAAATGAAATATTTTTGACCGATTATGTTATCCCTCACCTTGCAAGATTTGGAAACGTCTACATGAATCCGTTGAGGGTTAAGAAGTTAGGAGGCAATAAGAAGCTCATCAACGCATTAAAGGCGTATGGGTTAAATTGCTGCATTCATTCAGAAAGCGAAGACAACGGATTTGTATTGGAAGTGTTAGACAAATGATCAAATTTAAGAAATCAGAAAAAAGGGAAGAATCAAAAAGCTGGATCGTGAAAATCTCGGATTACGACAGCAAGCCGAAAACTTAAAAAGAAAGGAAGAATCGCGATATAAAAGCGATGCATGGGGGTGAGTAATGATGAATAAAAAAGAACTGAACAGAATATTGGAAAACCATAAAAACTGGCTTTTAGATGAAGAAGGCGGAGAACGCGCTAACCTGAGATACGCTAACCTGAGATACGCTGACCTGAGCAACGCTAACCTGAGATACGCTAACCTGAGATACGCTGACCTGAGCAACGCTGACCTGAGTGGCGCTGACCTGAGCAACGCTGACCTGAGTGGCGCTAACCTGAGATACGCTAACCTGAGTGGATCTAAAGGAATATTAGCTGCGGTTGACTTCATGGAAAGAAACTTTAAAAAAACAAAAGATGGATATATCGCGTATAAAACGTTTGGCGGTGAACGCAAACCGCCGGGAAGTTGGAATATCATTGCCGGATCGGTGATTAATGAGAATGTGAACTTTGATAGATGCAATGCTTGCGGATGTGGAATAAACGTCGCACCGCTGGAATTTGTTAAAAACAACTACAAAGGCGAGATCTGGAAGGTCTTAATTCGCTGGGAATGGCTTTGCGGAGTTTGTGTCCCGTACAACTCGGATGGGAAAATCAGATGTGAACGAGTCGAACTGTTGGAGGTGGTCGAACGATGATTGATGAAAAGAAACTTACAAAAGAAGAATGTTTAAAAGCAACTAAAGAATTAAAAGACAGTTTTCTTTTACATACTCCAAGATATATAAGCTTTCATTCTCCAAGAATTATGAAGCATATATCAAACCTAGAAAAACTAATAAATAAACACTTTGACAATCCTCCGTTGAAATTTAAAGAGCTTGAAGATGGAGAATGGTATTGGTGTGAAGTGTATGGTTGGTGCTTGATGAATTTCTATGAAGATTTAAACGGAAAGATAAATTATGAAGCTATGACTGTAACACATGATAAAATTGATTTATTAGAAGAATTTGAAGAAAACCGTTTTTACAGAAATCAGGTTGAAGAATGAATAAATATCAAGAAGCGTTAAATTTCTTATGCGATCATGCGATGGAGTACATCGAAGATTTTGATTTGGAAGAATATGAATGCGGAGGAAGAGTACACCCGTTTGATGGGGACTTGTATTGTAAGCATTGCGGTCAGGCATTGGATTGGAGCGGCAATCAATGATCCCCGCACTACTCGCCGTCGTGTTTGTGGTGCTCGTGCTGCTGATTGATCGGATGGGAGGTGACAGGTGATGGATGTCACTGAGTTGAAAATGGTAATAAGGGCAGCCATTATAGTGATGGGGATCATTGTATTTTTGATGTGGTCTTGGATTGAATTGGAAGACTGTGATTTAGACAGATTGTCGTTTCAAATTTGGATCGCAATTGTTGTAATTATGACCGCTAGTGCGATCTTATGGGCGTGGTCATGACCGCCTCTGAGCTCCAAGCGGCCATCCTGGCCACGCAAAAACAGATCAGCAACACAACGTCGCCGATGCGCAAAAGAGACCTGCAGCGACATCTGGCACGACTCAGGCGCAAGCTGCGAGCAGCTGAATGCGCAGAAATGAATTGTGGCGGCCGGAAATGGGGATTCTAGCAACATTCTTGAAAAAAAGGTAATCTTACTAAGAGAAAAATAAAAACCGCGTGCGAACGATTCTAAGGAGGTTGACGGATGGCGAGGAAGAGCACAAAAATATATGCCTTGTACGACACCAAGGATAATGATCTATGTGTGTTTATTGGTACGGTTCCGGAGATCGCTGCCTTCTTCGATATGTGGCTTGCTGCGGCGTACCACAGCATCAAACAAGGGCGCAAATTTAAAAAACGGTATCGGTCAGAGTTGATAGAAGTGACTGGGGGGGGATAGCGGTGGACGAGAGGATCAAACGGGCAAAAGATAAGATGCGGATTGCTGAACGAGAAGAACTAAAATGTTCCAGGGGAGTTAGAGAATGAAGAATGTTGAAAAGTACATAAACGAGATTTGTCTTACGATCGCCAACGCGAATGAGTGTTATTTCTCGGGCGATTGTTTGACATGTGAAATAAACGGAATCTGTTGTGATTCTGATAAACTTCTTAAGTTCATGCTTCAGCCGGTTGACGCTACAACGCACAAACAAAATGCGGAAATAAAGTGTGAATTTGAAGCTGAAAAACAGGCCAAAAATTCCGAAAAGTATTCATGAATCAAAAATAGCAAAATAAACCTTAACAAAAGGCAGAAAGGAAGGAAACGTGCTGGAAAGATAATATACTGGTTATCTTTCCAGCAAATAGAAAGGCAAATGAACGGAGAAAGAGAGAAGTTCGAGCAATTTAAAAGAGATTGCAGGTCTTTGAAATACCTGACAAAAGAATTAATTGAAATCAACGAAAAGCTAGAAGATCTTGCTTATAAGATGCAGGGAGTTTCTGGAATAAGCACGTCAGATCTTCGATATGAAAATGCTATATACAAGGACAATCGGTTGGAATTAATGGAAAAAGAAGAAGAGCTTTTAAATTTAAAAAAAGAATATGCTTCAAGAATAAACCGAGTAAACAGAATTCTTTCACAAATTGACCCATCAATGATGATGGTAATCACCGACCTTTATATCAACAAAAAACCCTCTGAAATTGTTGCGGCTCAATATGGCATGACGAAGCCGACAATGTATTCAAGAATGAAAGAAGCTCTGATTGGCTTTATTTAAATTCTTTACTCAGTAAAGCGAATTTGATGATAATATGGTATTGTAGAAATTGAATGAAGCATATCGAAAAATGGATATGCTTTTTATTTTTGAGGTTATAAAAGATGAACTATTTAAGAAAGCAGCACGATCTTTTTTACGATAGAACTTCTTGGAAAAACGTAAGCAGCAAGGCATTGAGAAGGGATGGTTATCAGTGTCAGATCTCAAAGAGATATAAGGCCATGCCCGATCAAGCACAATGCGTTCACCATATCTTTCCGCGCGAATTCTTTCCAGAATATGAATTGTGCTTATGGAATTTAATAAGTTTAAGTCTAACTAACCACGGGAAAATGCACGATAGAAAGACAGGCGGGTTAACCGAAGAAGGAAAGAAACTGATGTATAAAGCAGCAATAAAAAACAAAATCGACTATCAAGCAGCTATTGATAGAATGAATCAAATGATCAAAAGGGAATAGCCCCCCCCTTGGCGCTATGACCCTCCGTGGCAGTTTCTACTGGAAAGGGTTTACTCTTCCCTCTCCGGTCGAATTTTTTGACAATTAAAAAGCAGAAAGGAGACGATAAAGTGAAAAAAGCAGGATATAAAAAGAAGATCATTGCAGCATGTGAGCAAGCTGGGACTTATCGTCCCTTTTTTGATGAGCCGATCAATCAGCTTGCGGAGATCATGGAATTAAGGGAAACAGCGATGAAACAATTTAAAAAATCAGGAAGCAAAAGCGTCATTATGAAATCGACGCCAGCAGGAGCTGTCCCCATTAAGAACCCAGAATTATCACTGATTGACAGCTTAACAAAAACGGCGCTTTCTTATTGGCGCGATCTTGGACTAACGCCATCGGGATTAAAAAAGATTGATGAAAAGTCGATGAAGCAGAAAAAAAAATCAGTTCTTGCGGAGGCGCTAAATGGGTTCTAAATTTAAAGATCAAGTAATCCAATACGCGAAAAATGTCGTCTCAGGAAAAGTGAAAGCGGGTGGAAATGTCAGAGAATGCAAACGCTTTTTGGATGACCTTAACCGAGACGACATTGAGCTGAGGACAAGAGATCCTGATCTTGTGATCATGTTGATTCAAAAGTTAATTGTTCACAAGCAAGGAGAGACGCTGGAAGGCCAGCCGCTTATGAACAAACCTCTAATCCTTCAACCTTTTCAAATGTTCATTGTGTATAACCTTGTCGGCTGGTATTGGAAAGGAAGCAACATCCGCAGGATCAATGAAGCGTTTATTTATATCCCTCGAAAAAATGGAAAAACTCTGTTCGTCGCTGGCTTAGCGTTCGCGCTTGGGATTCTTGAACGAAAATCGGGGGCGCGCATTTACATCTCTGCAGCGGCGTTGAAACAGGCGATGGAAGCATTCGATGATATTCTTTATTCGGTTCGCTATTATGGTATTGATCAGGAGGAAGGAACAGCAATTCATGACAACAACATGGAACATTCAATTGAATTGAATTTCTATGATAACAATGGAAGAACTTCCGGATCGCTTAGGATTGACGCTATGGCAGCAAACCCGGATGCGCAGGATTCGTTTAATTGTAACATTGCGATTTGCGACGAGATTCACGCTTTCAAAAAAGCGGCGCAGTACAACCGTTTCAAAGAAGCAATGAAAGCTTACACAAATAAGCTGATGATCGGCATAACGACAGCGGGAGATAACGTGAATTCGTTTGGTTATCAGCGCCTTCAGTATGCTGAAAAAGTTCTTGACGGCCTTGCGAAAGATGATGCCTTTTTCTGTTTTGTTTCTCATGCTGATGCTGACGATAAAGGGAATGTAGACTTCTTGAATCCAGAACAGCACGAAAAAGCGAATCCTTCTTACGGAGTAACGATTCGCCCGTCCGACATGATGAACGACGCGATGCAAGCTCAGAATGATCCACAACAAAGGAAAGACTATATCAGCCGAAGTCTTAATGTCTACACAAACGCAATGCGGGCGTGGTTTGACATTGAAGAGTTTAGATCTTCTGACAAAAAGTACAATTGGACGATAGAAGAATTAGCGAAACTTCCGATTAAGTGGTACGGCGGCGCAGATTTGTCGCGTCTTTATGATTTAACGGCCGCAGCTTTGTTCGGCCATTATAAAGGTGTGGACATCGTTATAACGCACGCTTTTTTCCCTGTCGTTATGGCTGTGAGAAAAGCGGATGAAGATAACATACCGCTTTTCGGATGGGCTGACGATGGATGGCTGACTATGTGCAACACTCCGACAGTTAATGCTGGAGATGTGGTTGAATGGTTTAAATCGATGCGTCGTCAAGGATTTAGGATTGAGCAGATCGGGCAAGATAGAAAGTTTGCGCGAGAATTTTTTACCTTGATGAAATCAAATGGATTTAATGTTGTCGATCAGCCTCAGTATTCTTATGTAAAATCAGAAGGATTCAGATATATTGAAAAAAGCGCGAAAGATGGGAATTTGTATTACCTTCATTCCGACGCTTATGAATATTGCGTTGCCAACGTTCATGCAATTGAAAAGACGGATGATTTAGTCCACTTTGAAAAAATAGGAAAAACAACGAGAATCGATTTATTTGACGCTTCTGTTTTTGGCTGCGTAAGGTATTTAGATAACTTAGACCGCGCTAAAGCAGCGGCGCAATGGTGGGGGTGAATAAATGTCAAAGAAAAAAAAGAAAAACATTCGGGCTGAACCAAAAAATAAAAGAAATAGCGAAAACGGATTTTATTTGTGCAGCAGCGACGCGTTTGAAACGTTGACTTGTTCAGGATATACAAGCTTGGCGCATAACCCAGAAATCATTTCCGCGGTTGACACGATCGCAAGATTAATCGGATCAATGACCATTCATTTAATGGAAAACAAAGAAAATGGAGATGTCCGCGTAAAAAATGAATTGTCAAGAAAGATTGATATTGATCCGAATAGAAACATGACGCGAATGAACTTTATAGTTTGGATTATACGAACGATGATGATCGAAGGTGATGGAAACGCCGTCGTTTATCCGGAAACGCGGAGAGGAATTCTTAAAAACCTTCAACCAATTCCACCAGCGATGGCAGCATTTATCCCGGATGGTTTGTGGGATTATAAAGTGTCGATTAACGGTGATTTATATGATCCTGATGATATTCTTCACTTTGTTTTGAATCCTGGTTCTTATTATCCGTGGAAGGGCGAAGGGTATCAGATTGCCTTATCTGATGTTGCACAAACATTGAAACAAGGAACTGAAACGCAGAAAGGGTTCATGGAATCAAAATGGAAACCATCTTTAATCGTTAAAGTCGATGCGCTGACCGAAGAATTCGCTGGGAAAGAAGGACGAAGAAAGCTGCTTGATGAATACGTCAACACCGGCCGAGCTGGTGAACCGTGGCTCATTCCGGCTGAACAGTTTTCAATCGAGCAAGTTAAGCCGCTGACCCTTTCCGATTTGGCGCTTTCTGAAATGATTCAGCTTGATAAAAAAACAGTTGCTGGAATTCTTGGAATTCCGGCTTTTGTTTTGGGTGTTGGAGAGTTTAAAAGGGATGAATGGAACAATTTCATTTCATCTCGGATTATGCCTCTTGCAAAAAATATTGAGCAAGAATTAACAAGAAAACTTCTTTTAAATCCGGATTGGTTTTTTAGATTTAATTCAAGAAGTCTTTACAATTACGACATTCGGGACTTAGCAGAAGTTGCCGATTCTCAATACGAAAGAGGAATAATGACCGGAAATGAGGCGCGAGATTGGATTGGAATGTCACCGCGTGAAGGTCTTGATGAGTTACGAATCTTGGAAAATTACATCCCACTAAGCAAAGTGGGGGATCAAAGTAAATTGAACGGGGGTGAATAAATGGAAAAAAGAACATTAACTTTGAAAAATGAAAACTTTAAAACAAGGGAAGAAAATGGAGAAATGAGAATCGAAGGCTACTTTTCAGTTTTTAATTCTCGATATGAATTATGGGATGGAGCCTATGAAGTTGTGCTTCCGGGTGCGTTCGACGGAGAAACGAAAAAAGATGTACGCGCATTGATCAATCATGATAGCACGCTTGTCTTAGGAAGAACAACCGCCGGAACGTTAGAACTGCGGGAAGATGACTATGGTTTGTGGGGTTCTATCTTGATCAATGGAAGCGATCAAGATGCCGTTAACCTTTATGAGCGAGTGAAACGCGGAGATGTTGATCAATGCTCATTTGGATTCGATATTGTTGATGAAGATATCGAATATTCAGATGGGAATCCTACTGTTTGGAAAATTAAAAAAGTTCGACTTTATGAGGTTTCTGTCGTTACCTTTCCGGCGTATGAAGCGACATCTGTGCAAGCACGAAAAAACGAAATTGAAAACATCAAAAAACGTCAGATCGAATCCTGGCGTTTTTCTATGCTCAAAAAGCTGAAAGGAGAAAAAGAAAATGCTTAAAACACTGATGTTAAAACGAAAAATCGACAATTTAAAAAAACAGTTAGAAGAATTGCGAAAAAAAGATACTGAATTTGAAACGAGGGAAGCCGAGCTTGAAACCGCGATTTCAGAAGCGACAACAGACGAAGAAATGACAACAGTCAATGAAGAAGTTGAAGCGTTCGACGAGGAAAAGCAAAAACACGAAACAGAAAAAAACAAGCTTTCAGCAGATATTGAAAGTCTGGAAGCAGAGCTTGATGAAGAAGAAAAGAAAGCACCAACAGAGAGAAAAGAAGAAAAAAAGAAAGAAGAAAGAGGGGGAAATCAAATGAACATCCGAAACACAATTAGAACCGCACAGAAAAACATTCGCGCCATGGATCTCATTCCTCATGAAACTCGAGAAATGTGGATGCAGAGAGACGATGTAAAAAAATTCTTAAACGAAATCCGCGAAGCCGGAAAAAACAAGCGAGATTTGCAAGGCGGGTCGTTAACGATTCCTGTCGTTTTCTTAGATTTAATCGCCGAAAATATGTATCGTTATTCAAAGTTGATCGATCGCGTACGAGTTAGAACGGTTCGCGGCGAAGCTCGTCAGACGATCGCCGGGCTCGTGCCGGAAGCGATCTGGACTGAAATGTGCGCTGCGATTAATGAACTTACATTCTCGTTTGGTCAAATTACATTAGACGGTTACAAGGTTGCTGGGTTCATTCCAGTTTGCAATTCTTTACTGGAAGATTCCGATATTGAATTAGCATCTTACATCGTTGAAATGATTTCTGAATCTATCGGTCTTGCCAAGGATAAGGCAATCTTGTATGGATTAGGTTCAGCTTCTCATATGCCGCTTGGTATCGTAACTCGTTTGGCGCAGACTCAGAAACCAGATGGTTATCCGGCAAGCGCACCGGAATGGACAAATTTAAGTACGTCTAACATTCTGAACATCCCATCTGCTACAACTGGCGCTGCATTCTGGTCAGCGTTAGTCACAGCGACAGCAACTATTACAAATCGATATGCACGAGGAAATAAATTCTGGGCAATGAATTCAAAAACACTGGCTGCATTGCAGTCAAAGGCAATCACGTTTACTGCAACTGGCGCGATTGTCGCGGGTGTTTCTGATACGTTGCCGGTTATTACAGGCGACATCGTCATTCTTGAATTTATGCCGGACTATGATATCGTCGGAGGTTACGGAGACTTGTATCTGTGGGTTCAGCGAGCTGGAATGCAGATTGAATATGATCGGTCTGTTCAGTTTATTCAGGATAACACCGTATTCCGCGGAAAGGAACGTGCGGATGGATCGCCTATTATTCCTCAAGCATTTGTTGCTATCAACATTAATGGAACAACACCGACAACTTCGATTCCGTTTCCAGCAGATACAGCTAACGATGCAGATTTAGATAGCTTGACTGTTGCTGGTCAGACTTTAGCGCCGACATTTGATTCCGATGTTTTAACCTATTCGATGACTGCTTCTGCAGCAACGGCAGCAGTAACGGCTACACCTAAAAACGCAAATGCTTCTGTAGCTCTGGCTTATAATGGAAAGAATGTCAAGAATGGTTCCACCGTAACATTCACTGATGGGTCTCATCCGTTAACCGTAACCGTAAAAAATGGAAATTCAAGCCGTGTTTATACGGTGAATGTTTCTTATAGCGCATGAATCCGGAAGAATTAATTTATACGCTTGTGGTCATGGATATTCCTTTATATAATCCGCCTCCACAAACGGAAGCCTTCATAAAAAATTTGATCTCCGTCGCAAAGACGGAGATCACCCGTGAAGGCATTCAATTAGATTTAAATGATATAGATCATGCTCAAACGGTCGCGATGTATGCTGCTTACTTATATCGGAGAAGATCAGCACCGCAGAATGGAATGCCGAGAATGTTAAGGTGGAGGTTAAACAATCTTTTATTTAGTCAAAAAGCGAAAGCGAGTGAATAAAAAATGGAAACGACTACGCTGGATTCAGGTTTGATTCAGATCTGTAAAATCATTGATAAAACTAAACCAGGTGGAAAGCCTAAAGAAAAATTAGCGCCTTATTTAAAATGCTATTTTGGCGAAAGATCGATAAGCTATTCTCGTCAATATATGGCTGCTGGTGCAAATCAAAAAATCGATTTTGTTGCAAGAATTTTGAATTTAGGAACAAGGCCGAAAATTGGCGATTATGTTATTCTTAGTTTTTATGATGGACAGGAAAATGAAAATGGAGATCAGTTTCGTCTGGATAATGTTCAGCCGCTAACCGATGACGATGGAAATAAAGTGTTTGATTTAACACTGTCAAGATTGGAGAAATTCTATGAAATCCTTGAATGATAAATTAAAAAGTTTTCAATCTTCTATTTCTGAAATTTCAACTTGTTATCACTATTTTAGACCGGTTCATCAAGAGGCGCCGTTTATAGTTTGGGCAGAGAATGGAGAAGGTTCAAGCTTTTATGGAGGAAACCGAAAAGAAGAACAAACGATAGCGGGAATAATCGATCTTTTTACAAAGGAAGAATTTGATCCGCGAATTGATGAAATTCAGGATTTTCTTTTTCATCTTCCATCGTTTGAGCTTGAATCTGTTCAATACGAAGAAGAAACTGAGTTGATCCATTATGAATGGAGCTTCGAGATATAGTGGCAAGATGGATTGTAAACAATGAGGCGATCAATTCTTATTTGTCTATGCTTAAAAAAATGCAGGTAAATTCAGATGAGATCATAAGAAGAGCTATTTATCCGGCTGCCGGAATCATGGCGGATGCGATAAAAAAAGAAGTGGATAATCTTCCGATCGTTTCGCCGAAAGAAATAGGCACTGAAAACAAAAAATTGAAAGGGCTCACTTCTAAACAAAAAGAAGGTCTTCAAGATAGCCTTGGCATTTCGCCGATGAAAGAAAGAGATGGGATTATCTCAGCGAAAATCGGGTTTGACGGCTATAACAGCGTAAAAACAAAAAAATTTCCGAACGGACAGCCAAACGCAATGATCGCAAGGTCGATCAATTCAGGAACATCTTTTCGAGAAAAGACACAGTTTATGGATAAAGCAATCCGTAAAAACAGAAAAAAAGTTGAAAAAGAAATAGAAAAACAACTCGACGAACAAATAAAAAAAATAATGAATAAGGAGGTAAAAAAATGACTGCACAATATGCTGCCGGAAAAGTAACAATCGGATTTTCTAACCCTTACGTAGCAACTTATTCAGCCGAGGGAGGAACGATTAAATTTGGTACGCCTACTGTTCTTGCTCGTGGCGTTTCTGTCCAAATTGAGCCAGAGTCTTCTGATGATAATAATTTCTACGCAGACAATCAGCTTGCCGAAACGGATTCCGGAAGATTCACAGGCGGAACGACCACGTTAACTGTAGATGGCTTATTTATTGCTGCAAAGAAGTTGATTTACGGTCTTCCTGTAGCGGGTGAAGACGGATGGACGGCGTTTGGCGATGAACAGAAGACACCGTATGTAAGCATTGGCTTCATTGTGAAATCAAGATCAAATGGTAATGATATTTATCAGCCGATTATTATCTTAAAAAACAAATTCCAAGAGGCTTCAACCGGCGCAGAGACGCAAGGAGAGGAAATTGACTGGCAAACTCAAGAACTGACTGCTTCAACAATGAGATCTGACAATTCGACCCACGATTGGAAATGGGAAGGAAAAGACTTTGCAAGTGAAGATGAAGCCTTATCGGCGTTAAAAACAAAAATGGGGATAAGCTAAATGAAAATAAAGGGTAAAGAACGCTTATTTGAATTTAATGTTCAAAGTCATGAAGAAGTTTCAAGAATGTGCCGCGATAATGATATAGCTAATCTTAGTGAAATCATGGGCGGAACATTAGCCAATGCGGACACGATTATAAATATCGCGATCGCTTTGAATAAAGGATATGAAGATCATCGTGCCTACGAGAATCCGTCTTATCATGCCGAATATTTGGAAAAAGAAGACTTTCGATTTCTGAATATGGCGGAGATGAAATTGCTTGAATCCGAAGTTTTGAAAGCAATGACAATTGGAAATAAAACAGAGATTGAAACAGAAGAGCCAAAAAAAAAGGAAGAAAAAACAGAAGACCGATAAAATTAACAAAAAGATGGATTCTTTTTTATGGTTATAGAATTGGAATGAGTAAAAATGAAATCTTATTTTCGCTTTATGGCGAAATGCTGGACATGATCACATGCAAACAAATTGAATCAGGAATTTTAATTCCTAAAAAGAAAAGGTCAAAATTTGAGGATGTTATTCGATTGAAATAACATCCTCAAATTTTTATATAGAGGGAGGTGGAACGATGGCAGCCAATATCGGCCCTAGAATTGGTATAGATGGTGAAAAAGAATTTCGTCAAGAATTAAACAACATCATCCAGCAAACAAGAACGCTTGGAAGCGAAATGAAAGCTGTGACCTCTGCTTTTGATAACAACACCAAAGCGACGGAAAAAAACGTCGCAAAAGCTCAGGTGCTGAACAAACAGATTGATGCTCAAAAGTCACTGATTGATAAATTATCAAAAGGATTACAGGAATCGGCGGCCAAATTTGGGGAAAATGACACGAGAACGCTGAAATGGCAAAATCAGTTAAACAATGCGACCGCTGAGTTGAACAACATGGAAAGAGAATTGAAAAACCTCGGAAATGCTGAAGACAGTGCCGGGGAAAGTGCCGTGAATCTTGGAGATATGATTCGAGCGCATGTCATCGGGAGCGCGATTACTGCCGGAATCGGGGCAGTAACCAGCGCAATCGGAAAGATGAAAGATGCGCTTGTTGACGCTGGTAAGCAAGCGATTTCTTCTTTTGCTGACTATGAACAATTGACCGGCGGCATTGAAACTCTTTTTGGAGATTCAATGGAAACGGTTATGCAAAATGCAAAAAAAGCATGGAAAGACGTGGGACTGTCTGCCAATGATTACATGGAGCAGGCGACATCAACAGCGGCTTCCATGATCTCTTCGCTTGGAGGCGACACACAAAAAGCAGCTGATCTTACAAATTTAGCGATTACAGATATGGCTGATAATGCGAATAAAATGGGAACATCCATTGAAATGATTCAGAATGCGTATTCCGGATTCGCAAAACAAAATTATACGATGCTGGATAATTTGAAGCTTGGATATGGCGGAACCAAGGAAGAAATGGAACGTCTATTGAATGACGCTCAAAAGCTGAGCGGTATTCAATATGATATTTCCAGCTATTCGGATATCGTTCAGGCGATTCATGAAATACAAACCGAAATGCAAATTACAGGCACAACCGCAGCGGAAGCGACAGAAACAATAAGCGGAAGCGCTGCGGCCGCAAAGGCTTCATGGTCTGATTTTCTTATGGCTTTGGTATCAGGAGAGAATATCGAAGGAAGCATGAAGAATCTATCTCAATCCGTAAAAACAATGCTTTCCAATATTCAGCCAGCTATAAAAAAACTTGTTTCCAATTTTGTTTCCTACCTTCCTGACATGATTTCGTTCGGCGGGGAAATTATTTCTTCAATTTCGGATGGAATTTTATCTTCGCTTCCTGATCTGGGCGAAACAGCAATGACCTTGTTTCAAAATTTAACGTCGTATATTCAGGAAAACTTGCCCACTATGATTCAAAATGGATTGCAAGCACTTTTGAGTTTTGCTCAAGGATTCCGATCCAATGTGGGTATATTGATTGAAAATGGTATATCCATGATGAAATCGATCGCGCAGGGAATTGTCGCGGCGCTTCCCGATTTTATTTCTCAGGTTCCGCTGATTATTTCCGAATTTGCAAATACGATCAACGACAATATGCCGAAAATTCTTTCCGCGGGTGTTGAAATTATTTATACTCTGGTTTCCGGTATTATCTCGAATATTCCAACGATCATTGAAAACATTCCGCAAATCGTTTCCGCAATTTGGGATACGTTAATGGCTGTGAATTGGCTCAATCTTGGCTCTAAAATATTAAGCGGCGTTGGAAATGGAATAAAGAGTATGGCCGGACAAGTCAAAGAAGCGGCCAAGGGCGGCATTAGCGGCGCTATTGATTGGATCAAGTCACTTCCATCCCAAGCGGTCAATTGGGGAAAAGATATGATTCAAGGGTTCATCAACGGCATTAAATCCATGGTCGGCGGAGTGGTCGACGCTGTTTCCGGAATCGCCAACACGATTGCCGGATGGCTTCACTTTTCTCGCCCGGATGTCGGCCCGCTGCGGGAGTACGAAAAGTGGATGCCCGACTTCGTTGGAGGAATGGCGAAGGGTCTTAGGAATTCTGAGTGGATGATTGAATCCGCGATTTCTAACATTGCTTCAAGTATGATAATTGATGTTGGGTCTCCATCTGTTGCTTCGTTGAATACACCTTCATCCGGTTTCTCAGGTTCGATTAATGTAAATGTTTACGCTGCCGAAGGTCAGGATGAAAGACTAATCGCTGATAGAGTCGCAGAAATTATAGATCAAAAGATACAAACAAAAAGAGGTGTGTTTGCATGATTAAACCTTTAATTTACAATTACTTTTCTTTTAATTCTGTTTCTTCGTTAACGCTTGGAATTCAAATATCCGGATCCGGAACTTACAATTCGCCAGAAAGAGCGATTGAGCGAATCAGTGTTCCCGGAAGAAATGGCGATCTGATTCGCGATTTGGGTAAGTTCAATAATGTAATAATTCAATATCCGGCTTTCATTTTCGGACATTTTCCAAACAGATCTAGCGATTTCAGAAATGTTATGTTAAAAGACCCTTTTTATCATCGGCTAGAAGATTCGTATCATCCAGACGAATTCAGAATGGCGTCTTATGCTGGCCCGTTTGAAAGTGACCCGTTTCAAAATAAATCGGGAAATTTCACAATTTCATTTAATTGCAAGCCGCAGCGCTTTTTGAAATCAGGAGAAAGCAAAATCGATCTAAAAACAGAAACGATTTTAAATAATCCGACTTTTCAAACGTCGCTTCCATTGATCGTTGTCCTTTCAGGAACCGGTGAAATAAATATAAATGGTGAAATCGTTAACCTTAAAAAGAATGAAAATGGCGTCGTAATCGATTGCGATATTCAAGAAGCATATTCAAAAAATGGCAATTTAAATTTAAACGGCGATCTTGAATTGACGACCGGATCATACCCAATTTTGATTCCTGGCATTAATTCAATTTTAATTCCTGAATCGATGAATTCTTATATTATTCCAAGGTGGTGGCGTTTATGATTCCGATATTATTAGATTCAACAGAAACAATTCATCAACTTGTTAACGACAAGACTAATGGGATTGGCCGTTTGACTGGATGTGTCCGATGCGAAGTGACCGAAGAAAGAAATGGACCTTATACGCTTGAACTTGACTATCCTGTCGAAGGTGATCACTTTTCTGACATTAAACCAGGCAGAGTCATCCGAGTTAAATCTAATCCGGATGACCCTCAACAGATGTTTAGAATTCAAAAAGTCTCGAAGCCCATTCGAGGGAATATTACCGTTTATGCAAATCATATCAGCTACGATTTATCAAAGGTATCGGTGCTTCCGTTTGAATCAAACGGAGCTGCAGCAACATTTGCACGGATTAAATCGTCCATGATTGGTGGGAATGATTTTTCTTTGTTTACAGATATTACAAATTCAACAAGTTCATTTATCAACGACAAGCCGCAGAGCTTCCGCGCGTTGATGGGTGGGCAAGAAGGGTCGATGATTGATGTATTTGGAGGGGAATTAAAATGGGATAATAACAAAGTGTCACTTTTGGCCAATCGAGGAAAAGACAATGGACTAACTATCGCTTATGGTAAAAATTTGATTGACATTAATCAGGAAGAAAACATTGAATCGATGTATACTGCAGTATTTCCGTACATTATCGATTCAAATCAAAAAGCGATTGTCGGAGACCTTCAAACCATTATATCAACGGATGAGCATAAAATTTTAAATCTTGATCTGTCTTCTGAATTTCAAAATACAAATGAAAGCGGCGAAGATGTCCCGCCTACAAAAGAAGAAATCAATGCAAAGGCTCAAGAGTATATATCAAAAAATGATTTGATTTCACCGAAAATTTCAATTTCTGTTTCTTTTGTTGATTTATCGCAGTTTGATGAATTTAAAGAAGTGTTGCCTTTGCTTAAACTTGGATTATGCGACACGGTAAGAGTGAAGTTTGATAAACTCGGGATAAGTGCTCAAGCTAAGATGATCAAATATGTTTATGATTCGCTTCTGGAAAGGTACATTTCTATCGAAATTGGAGACGCAAAGAGTACGCTTGAAGGAACGATCATTGCAATCCCGGAAGAAAATAAAAGTCAAATTGAACAGGCGACCGGCTTTCTTGATGGAACGATTGCGGCGTTTACCGGAATTATCGCGAATGGTCTTGGTCTTTTTGTTACGCGGAAACCTGTTGGAACTGATGGTGGATATCAAATTTATTTACACAATAAACCAACACTAGCAGAAAGCCAGTATCAGTGGACTATAAATTCATCAGGATTCGCCGTGTCGAAAGACTATGGGAAAACATGGTCAGCAGGGTTCACAGCAGATGGGGATGCTGTATTTAATTCGCTTTCCGCTAACGCAATTTATGCGCTTTCGATTTTTGGGTCAGTGATAACATTTGGTGATCCTGATGGTGCAAATGTTGTCGCAAACACTACGCCGGATAATGGTGGAATTCAGTTTACAGGCTCAGGAAAGATTCATTTCAATACATCCGGAGAATTCAGAGCGGAAAATCGCGGAACTTCAAATATTCTTGCCAATCAGATATTAATGTATCGCAGCAGCAACAATTCTCTTTTTTATCTAACCAACCGATCAATGCAGGATCAAGACGCTAATAAAGTTAGTTTAATATCTCAAGATGATTGGAATGCGATCCGGTTAGATAACAATGATGAAGGAAACGAGGTCAATTCAATTCAACTTTCAACGGCAGGCTTAAAAAGCGATATAAATTTGTGGAATTATGTACCAGGGACAAAAAATGCAGCCAATTCTTTTGTAATGGGATGCGACGGTGGTAATACCTTTTTAAATATTACGAATTACGATTCAAACGGCAATCAAAAGTGTGGGATCTACTTTAAAGAAAATGGAACGTTTACGATCAGTTCAAACACGGGCGGGACTTCGCAAATATATACGGACACCGGTGGAAATTTAACCGTTTCTGGAAATAATTCTTTAAATTTAGTCAGCCAGAATTATTACGTCGTCATCCGCTCTGGTGGTGTTGCACGGCGCTGCGTTTGGAAGACGATTAACGGAGAGATGATCTTGTGCGGGGAGGTTTAAACGATGACTGAATTGAAGCAAAGAATCGAAAAGCTAAAATTTAATATTGTTAAATCAATCAATGACAGCGGTCTTGCGTTGGAGGTTTGTGAGCTTGTTCTAGACACCGTTCATATCCAGCTGCAGAACCAAATTGAAAAAATGAAGGAGGAAAGAAATGATGAAATTCGGGACGATTACCCAGCAGGGTCTGACGCTTAGCAGCGATATCGGCATTCTTCCGGCTCAGCATTCCGCGAACATTCAAATTGACTTTTCTGCTGATCCGGCTTATTCGGGCTATGCAGCAACCGCGCAAATTGCTTATCCGACCTGTGATCTTGTTTATTTAAATGTTTCTGTTCCTGTAATGGATGGCGCAATCGTCATTCCTGAAGAATGCTTCAAACAAAACGGGACGATGATGATAAGCGTCGGGTTTGCGAAAGAGAATGAATTAATCGTGACTCATCCACTTTCTTTGATCGTGGTAGACGCGCCCGGCTCGTCTGTCGTGCTGCCTCCAAAGGACATCTGGCAGCAACAAGTCTCCGCATTTGTTCAGTCTTATTTAAAAACGGAAGGGATCGCCATTTCAGCGACGGCCGTGACCGGTGAACCTGGAACAGAAGCTAAAGTCGAAAACACCGGAACGGGCACAAATCCGATTTTTAAGTTCACCATTCCGCGTGGAAATGTTGGCCCGATTGGTCCGCAAGGTCCGAAGGGAGAAACGGGTGCAACCGGACCGCAAGGCTTAACCGGACCGCAAGGCCCGAAGGGAGAAACGGGCGCAACCGGATTGCAAGGCCCAGCAGGCCCATCCGGTGCAGGAGTGCCGCCGGGAGGCGAAATAGGGCAGATCATCGTCAGCACTGGAAATGGTGGAGCAGAGTGGCGGGACATGCCAGAAACAGATGTCACGATTGACCCGAACGGAGGATTAAAAAAAACCGACACTGGATTAGGCATTAAAACTTATACTTCGCTTAATAATGGTCCAGGTTTAATGATCGAATCGAACGGTATTTACGTTAGAGCGGCCTCAAATAATTCGCGCGGTGGCATTGTTGGTGTAGCAAAAACCGCAGAACAGACCGAAGCCGTAGGAATCGGAAACGATGGGAAGCTTTATACCAAATTTATTGGTTATCAATTTGAATCCATCGATCCGCGCGGAGGGATTATTAATGAGCAAGACAACGCAGGATTAAGAATTAAATTGAATCGAGACCAGGTTGGAGGCGCAGGATTAGAAATAGATGAGAATGGTTTATATCTTAAACAAGCAACCAACTCTTTTTTGGGTGGCGTTCTCGTTGATTTGGCCTTGTCTGAAACAAGTGCGAATCCGGTGCAGAACAAAGCAATCACCGCAGCTATCGGTGACATAAGCACGGCGCTTGCTGCGATTTTGGGGGTGTAAATTGTGTCTATAGCAGATCAACTTACGCAGCTTAATCAAGTCAAGTCTGGAATCAAACAAGCCTTGATTGATAAGGGTGTTGACATGGCGGATGTGCCTTTCACGCGGTATGCTGAAAAAATCGCCGGCATTTCTGCCGGTGAATATCCAGGGTATCAAGTAAAAAAAGGCGAAACTGGGAAGCTTTCACAATCGAACAATCAAACATTGAGCGGGGCAATTCCCGATGGAATTATCCCGTTAACTCTTAAGCTCACCCATGCCAATACAAATTCTGATTGGCCTGTATATTTAGGGTTATCCGACGAACCATTCGCTTATGGGAAAGGAAACATCGTTGGCGCTTCCCGTGATGGAATGACTTTGTTTTATGATCTTGAGATGGCTTATGGAGGGATAACAGAGATTCAAAAACATACATACTACGGATGCCATACGACTAATGCCAGCGGAACAAATACATTAAGTATCGTTAAATGGCTTGAACCGATATCGTAAACAAAAAGGAGGGATAAAGTGCAAAAAGCACTTTTTTTCATGAAAGTTCTCCGATGTACGGCCGGGGAAGACTACACAACGCACAAGGGCACTTATGCGCTTGACTTTGGCGGGCACGATGTGGACAAGGATTTAATCTATGCTCCTTTTGATTTAAAAGTAAAAAAGATTGATAAGGCGGCGAATACCGTCTTTTTTGAATCGCTTGAAAAAGTTGAAACGCCGACTTTTACGGATTACGTCTGCGGCCGCTTTGCGCATTGCAATGACGCTGATATGCTTCCGAATTGTTATACAGGTGCGGTGATCAAGCAAGGCGAAGCCTTTTACCGCGAAGGCGGCAGAGGTTCGTGGATAGACGGTAAGTTCGCTTCACACGTCCACGCCGTATTTGCCCGCGGGCATCTGACAGGCGCTTACTGGTATGATGTCGGCAATGGCAACTATAGCATGTTATCAACCGGTGGCAAGCAACACATCTACGACGTTTTGTTTGTGCCGGATGACGTTCAGATCGTCAAAACAAATGACTATAAAGACAGTTATCCGTGGCGTAGGACGTCGCGGAAGGAGGATGAAAAAGTGGAAATTAAAGAAGGAAAACAGACCGTAAGACACAACGGAAAGACTTACACCGTCGTTAAGCAAGCTGAAAGTGAAGACGTTGCTATTTGGAGCTTGAAGCATCCGGCGTTGGCTAAACTGTCCACGTTCAGGAGCAATGGAGAAAAGCCGAACTTTGCAAAGAATCTTTCTTATTTTGTTATGGATGGAAAAGATCGCGGGCAAGTGGGCGGAAGTGAGATCAGTGACATTTACGACGAAGCTGTACCAACGGAGCAGAAGTACATCGATGTTGTTAAACTGAAAGACGGCACTTGGAAATTCGGAAACTTCGGACCGTATCAGTACAGATCGGATGAAGTTGAACTGCGCTATTCAACTGGCATGGTCTTGGTTGCTGGTGGGGCTTATTCAAATGAGTATTCAATCCCGGATGGCGCAGGAATTAGGACAAAGAAGACGATCCTTTCCTGTTTGTTTGTGGACTGGTCAAACGTCGCTTATATGGTCGTATCAAAAGAATCAGTCACACCAGACGAAATGCGCGATTTTGCAATGTCTTTGAATATGCAGTATGCGTTCCGCGATGATAGCGGCGGAAGCGCTGAAATTGTTGAAAAAGGAATCGTGATTGCCGGGGCAAGAGATGAAGAAAGAGCATTACCAAATTGCCTTGTATTTGTCCCTAAAAAAGAAATCAAGCCCGAACCGGAAGACCCTGCAATTCCAGAAGATCAGACGATGATCTTTAAGTGCATTAAAGCAAGCACGTCTGAAGGCTACCCGTTGAGATCATCGGCGCCATCCGGGGCGGTAGTGGACTACCTGCAGCCTGGCGAAAAAGTCAAGGTCGTGGATATCCAAAACAAGGGTAAAAACCAATATACATCTGCCGCAGAGCCGTGGTGTTTGACTGACTACGGTTTATGGTTTGCGTATGACAAAAATTACTTTGAATAAGGGGGAAAACAATGAAAAAAGTATTTATCAGCCAGCCGATGCGCGGTAAAACCGAAACTGAAATCCTTACAGAACGTAAACGAATCATCGAAGAAATCCGGAACATGATCGGAGATCACGAAGTCTTGGATACCTACTTTGATGATTTTGGGGAGTGCTCAAAACCATTGCAATACCTAGCTAAATCATTATGGATGCTTGCGGATGCAGATTGCGCCTACTTTGCGCGGGGGTGGCAAGATGCCCGGGGATGCAGGATTGAACATGACTGTGCAATCGATTACGGAATTGAAGTCCTGAAGGACTAGAGGAGGAAATTAAAATGGAAGACATTAAGAAACGTATCTCCAAGTTGGTCGATTTAAAGTCGATCATCTCCATCATCATGGTGGCTGCAATGGTAGCCGGCTTTTTTCGCAGGATGGTCTCTGCTGAGCAGTTTGTTCCACTGGTTACGATGATCGTAACCTTTTATTTCGCTAAGCAGGACAAGCCGAAGGAGTAGCTTCATGAACGAATGGGCCATTGTTGGCGTGCTTGCCACGCTTGTTACTTTGTTTATTTCACTGGCAACTCCGATGATTAAGTTAAACACGGCGATCACAAAACTGACTGCGGTTGCGGAACGGCTGGAAAAAGAGTTCAGCGATTTTACAGAAAAGAATTCTGCCAGCCATCGCCGGATCTGGGAACACAATGAAGCTCAGGATGAACGGCTGACTGAGCATGATCTGCAGCTTGCTGATCATGACAACAGAATTAAACAATTAGAAGAAAAATAACAAATACCCCACCTTCCTTCGCGGAGGGTGGGGCTTTTTTTGGTATAATACAATAATGGAGGATGTTTATGCGAAACCACGAAGACGAGAAAGAAGCAATCAGAATACTAGAATCCGTTTTTCCAGAATTGAAAAATTGTAAATTTGAGAAATTGGATAGACCAGATTTGCAATCGAAGACTCACGATATAGGAATCGAGGTTGTTCAAGCAATTCGGGAAAAAGATATGAAGCTTTGGTCATTAGCAGTCAAATACTGGGAGAAAGAAAATAAAGACAAAGATAAAAGATTTAATGAAATGAAAAACGTAGGATGGGACGAAGAAACAAAAGATGCATTAGATAATGGAATATTATGTTATAAAGGTGATGATGGATATTGTGGGAGATTAATCAACAAAGATATAAGTGTATTAAAAGAAAGAGTGCAAAACAAACTTAATAAATTGAATGGAGATGGATATAGAAAATTCAAAGAAAATGACTTGTTTATATATTGTGAATTAGCGGGCAATGAAGATATGTTTACAGATATTATGAATGATATCAATAAAATTATGAATGAATATGAGTGTAAATTTTCAAAAATCTATATTCATGCTATAGATAAATTATATGTTTTTGATTTTGGATTAAACATTATAACAAAACATGAAATACCAGCAATCATTAACTTTTGATTCAAAATTCTTATTTCATAGGTTTTCTTTGCACAGTTTTTAGAAAAATATCTGTAAATTGATCTTTTTTCTTTTTTTTGATATAGTTTATAAGCTTCATAAAAAAATTGCCTGTATGTAAATAAAAATCACACTCCGCAGGAAGCGTTCATGGCTGTCCTGTCGATGGACGACGATAAATAAAAACAGGCCGGCGGCAGGTGAACCTCAGCGATTGGATCATCCTTTCACAGGTTTCAGCGCCCCGCCTGTTTTTTTGGTTGATGGGTTTAAAAATAGGAATGAGCGAAGAAAGGTCAGGGGAGAGTTATGGCAATATCAGATGAAATCCAACAGCTGCGGATTGACTGCGGCTGGGATCAAACCGACACGCCGGCGATTTTAGCCAAGTCGGTCTTTGCCGAAGCCGGGGAACTGCTGGAATGCTTTATTCAGACCGAAGAAACACCGGACTGGGACGCCGTGAAAAGCGAGGTCGCCGACGTTTTGATGTACGCGATGTCGATCTGCATTGATCAGGGATGGGACGCAGAGGAAGTCATCCGGGAGAAGTTTGCCGATGTGCGCCGCCGCTACCTTTGAGAATCGCGCGCTGTATGTTCACATTCCCTTTTGTCAGGGAATCTGCGCGTACTGCGATTTCACCCGCGTGCGCTACCATACCGGACTGGCTGATCAGTATTTGAAGCAGCTGGCCAGGGAACTGGAAGAACGGGTGCCCTGCCAAGGCATGGAAACAGTCTACATCGGCGGGGGCACGCCGACCGCATTATCGCCCGATCAGCTGCGGCGGCTGCTGGACTTGCTTCAGCCTTATCTGCAAGGGGCGGCAGAGGTCACGATCGAAGCCAATCCGGAAGCGATCAACGCGGAACTGATCGAAATTTTGCTGAAGGGCGGGATCAACCGGATATCGCTCGGCCTGCA
Source organism: Holdemania sp. (assembly GCF_986127675.1). Lineage (NCBI taxonomy): Bacteria > Bacillati > Bacillota > Erysipelotrichia > Erysipelotrichales > Erysipelotrichaceae > Holdemania > Holdemania sp. Next base: position 23,317 of record NZ_CFQZWI010000012.1, read on the forward strand.
ATCCTGCGATGATGAAATTCTGAAGCAGATCGGCCGGCGGCATACGTTCGCTCAGGCGCGTCAGGCAGTGCGGCTGCTTCAGCAGGCCGGCTTGACGAATATTTCCTGCGATCTGATCTACAGCCTTCCGCATCAGACGAGGGCACAATGGAAAAAAACACTCCAGGACGTCCTGTCGCTGAACATTCCGCATTGCTCGCTGTATGCGCTGACGATTGAGGAACACAGCGAATTCGGCCGGACGGGTCAGCGGCCATTGGACGAGGACACCGAAGCCAGCATGTATTTTGAAGCGGTCCGGGTTTTAACTGCGGCCGGCTATCAACATTATGAAATATCCAATTTTGCGAAACCGGGCTATGCGTCGCGGCATAATCTGCATTATTGGAATTATGACGATTTTTACGGCGTCGGGTTGGGCGCCAGCGGGAAGCTGAGTTCTTTTCGTTATGACAACACGTGCAATTTTCAGGAATATTTTAAAGGAAACTGGATCGGGGAAACGATCGAACTGTCGCGGCGGGATCAGATGTTCGAAATGGTGATGATGAATCTGCGCACCGCATGGGGGTTATCGCTGGCTGACTTTGAACAGAAGTTCGGGTTGCCGCTGAGCGAGGTCTACCCGGATGCGGTGCAGAAAGGAATCAGGCAGGGCTGGCTCAGAATGACGGAGAACCGCCTGATGCCGACCGAAGCCGGCATGGCGCTTCTAAATACGGTACTGGAGGAGTTTCTGGATTAAGAAACTTCTTTTCCATTGAGGTCAAGATGATCCATTAAAAAAACCTCCGGAAACATCCGAAGGTCGAAAAGAAGCTATTTTTCGTAATGCTTGATGATGGCCTGAGTACCCAGATCGCCCTCGCCCTCATCCTGCATCTGTTCGTACATGGAAAGCACGATTTCCAGCACCGGCAGCTCCACGTTCTGCGCTTTTGCCGCTTCCTTAGCCAGCCGCATATCCTTGATGAAATGCTTGATGAAGAAGCCCGGATTATAATCTTCCTGCAGCATCTTGACGCCGTTGTTGCTCATCTGCCAGCTGCCGGCTGCGCCCTTGCTGATGGCGCCGAGCAGTTTTTCCGGATCCAGACCGTTCGCCTTGGCATAAACGATCGCTTCCGCCACTGCGCTGACCGTGCCGGCGATTGCGATCTGATTCGCCATTTTGGTATGCTGGCCGCAGCCTGCCGGTCCCATCCGCAGCACGGATTTGCCCATCTTGTTGAAATACGGCAGGCAGGCGTTAAAATCTGCTTCCTCACCGCCGACCATGATCGACAACGTGCCCGCCGCCGCGCCGCTGTCGCCGCCGGAAACCGGCGCGTCCAATACGCGGATCTGATGCTCTTTTCCCTGTTGATGAAGCTTCACCGCCAGCGAAGGGGAGGACGTCGTCATATCGACCGCAATGGCCCCCGGCTTGGCCGCTTTGAAGATTTCATCATAAACTTCTTCGACATCTTTCGGGAAACCGACGATCGTGAAGATCAAGTCCGCATCCTTGACGGCCTCGGCCACGGAATAAGCGACCTGCGCGCCTTTTTCCTTTAATGCTTCCGCTTTGGCGGCCGTCCGGTTGTAGACGGTGACCTCATCGCCCTGATTCAATAAATGGGAAACCATAGACTTACCCATGACCCCGGTTCCGATCCATGCAATTTTACTCATCGTATCACCTCTTGTCCTATTATACCTTCATCCGGGGGCAAAACACAAGCATTGCTCCCTGTGTCCTGACTGCGCCCTCTGGCTCCTAAACCGCTTCATAAAGCAGGATCAGATGAAAATAAGACTTGTCAAGCAGGGGATGTTTATGCTATGATTAACACGCTGTTGAACTGGGATGCACGATGACTCCGTCGGCACGCTCGGTCCATCAGGTCTTAACGATATAGGAGGAAAACACATGTTAAGTAAAGCAGAAAAGACCGCGATCATTAAAGAATACGCTCGTTTTGAAGGCGATACCGGTTCCGTTGAGGTTCAGGTTGCCGTTCTGACAGCGCAGATCAACCGTCTGACAGAACATTTAAAGGAACACAAGAAGGATTACCATTCCACACGGGGTCTGATGATGATGGTCGGCCGCAGAAGAAAGTTCTTAGCTTATCTGCGCGACACGGATATCAACCGTTACCGTGATCTGATTCAGCGCTTGGGCCTGAGAAAGTAAGGATGAAGACAGCGTTTCACGACGCTGTTTTTTTATGCTTTCTGTCTGATTCGATTGGTGCCACCCGATTGCGAGGGTTGTATTTTTCACGGAAGAGGGCGCTGAAAACAAGGCAAAAGAAAACGGGTGGAAGCGAAGGGGATAACCCCAGACGTTTCCACTCGTTTCTGGTTAAGAGAGTCAGACCGCGGCCTGATGAGAATGCTTGTGATGGGCAGGATGCAGATTTTCTTTGGGAATGGAACCGGATAAGATTAACGAGGTCTTCGCGCACAGCGGACCGATGATTTCATACAGAATCGCCGTCGACAGGATGACCGTGGACAACAACGTTCCATATTCGCCAGGCAAGATCCGCTGGCCCAGAGCCGCTAAACCGATCGCGACGCCGGCTGACGGCACCAGTGCCAGACCGAAATTATTTCGCGTTGTGGCCGGCGCCTGGATCAGGGAACAACCGATCCACGAACCGATCAGCTTGCCGACAATGCGGAAGAAGAAGAACCCCAGACCGATCAAGCCGACATAGCGCAGCGCCGGAATATTCAGATTCATGCCGCTGACGACGAAGAAGATCGTCATGATCGGCGGGGTGAAGCTGCTGACCTGATCAAACAGCTGAATATCCTTGGATAAATTCAGATAAGCCGCGCCCATCGCCATGCAGCACAACAGCGGCGAAACATCCAGCGCGGTGCACAGCGCGCTCATAATTAAGATCATCGACACCGCGATGATCAGACGGTTATCGTCGGAACGTTTTTCCGTAATCATCTTATGCATGATCAGACCGCAGCCGATGCCCATGACCACCGCTAAACCGTTGGTTAAGACCGGCTCGATAAACACCATCAGATTCATCGCCGAGTGCTGAACCAGCGCTTCCGCGATCGCCGCGCAGACGCTGAAGGCAAGAATGGATACCGCATCGTCCAGCGCGACGACCTGCAGGATTAAATTGACGAAATCGCCCTTGGCCTGATACTGCCGGATCGTCATGATTGTGGAAGCCGGCGCGGTCGCCGATCCGATCGCCCCCAACAAGAGCGCAAAGGCCAGCGGCTGGCGGAAGATCACAACCATCACGAAGATGATGACCACCGCGGCGATCAACGCTTCGCAGCACGTCAGGATCAGGATATTGATGCCGTTGCGCTTCAACTCATGAAACAGAAAGTAGCGGCCGACGCCGAAAGCGATAAAGCCCAGCGCCACGTCGGTGACAAAACCGAGGCTGTTGATGATTTCCGTCGGGATCACGTTGAAGCAGAACGGCCCTAACAGCACGCCGGTCAAAATATAAGCTGTCACATTGGGCAGCTTCAGCAGCTTTGTGATCCGGGTTAACAGAAACCCGCTTAACAAAATAATCGCCAGACACAGCCCCAGCTCGGAATTGGGCTGTAAATTAAATGAACTTAACATCGTTTGAATTCCCCCTTGTCGTTTCCTACTTGATTATATGGATCAAAGAGGATAAAATCAAATTATGAATATTTTGTATATTATAAATATATTTAATAATAGGAGGATGACCTGATGATTGATCCCAAGATTAAAACATTGCTGGCGTTAGTGGAATGCGGCAATTATACCAAAACGGCGAAACAGCTGGCTTTAACGCAGCCGGCGATCACCCATCACATCAAACTGCTGGAGGAGGAATTCGGCATTAAGATTTTTTATAAAAACCGCCGTCAGCTGGTTCCGACCCCGGAAGGCGAGGTGCTGATCAAGTATGCACGGCGGGCTTACGCGCTTTCCGAGAATCTGCGCCAGGCGTTAAGCGACGTCCGCAGCCAGGTGAAAAGCCTGACGCTGGCCATCACGCCGACCGCCCAGAACAACATCGTACCGCATTTATTTGCGAAATACTGCAACGAGCATCCTAACGTTCATATTAATATTATTACGGATAACATAAATAATATTTATAATAAACTCAAAATGTACGAGGCGGATCTGGCGATCATCGAGGGCAATATCACCGCCCCGCATTTCACTTCCATCCTGCTGGACACCGATTCGCTGTGCGTAGCCGTTTCGGTCAATCATCCGCTGGCCAAAAAGCAAAGTGTATCGCTGAGCGAGCTGCGGAATGAAAACTTCATTCTGCGTTCCTCCAGCGCCGGTACCCGCAGTCTGTTTGAAAGTCATCTGATCTCACAAAATTTAAGCATCCATGATTTCAACGTGATCATGGAGATCGACAGCGTCGTCGTGATCAAAGAACTCGTCGCTTCCAACATGGGCGTTACGATCATCTCGAAAAATGCCTGCCGCAGTGAGGTGCAGAAGAAAAAGCTGGTGACGCTGCCGATTGAAAACATGACGATGGTGCGTGAAATCAACATGGTGTATTACCGGGAATTCCGGCATCCGGAAATCCTGCGCGATATCCAGGCGATCTATACGTCAACCTTGGAATCCTGACGGAGAAAATCCAGAAACAACGCGGTCGCGGCGGAAAGCGGCCGCTTTTTCGACCAGATCAGACACGTTTTGGTGACCAGCCGTTCGCAGGCGATCGGCTTGACGGACATCTGCGTCAGATCAATGAAGCCGGCGGAGGAATAGGGCACGATAGCCGTGCCCAGTCCGGCCTGCGCCCATTGGATCGAAGTCCGGGCATCGTCATTAAGACAAAGCGGGGAAGGCGTGAAGCCTTCCTTTTCGCATTCCTCCGCTAACAGGGCCGCGAAGCGGCGGTAATAAACCAGCGGCTGATCCTTTAACTGCCGGATTGTGATCTGATCGTCTGGAAATTGATCCGTTTCCCGCCGGACGACGACGGCCAGCGGATCGGCGTCCAGCTCCAGGACGTGAACCGAAGCGTCGTAAAAGGGCGTGCGCACGATCGCGGCTTCAATCAGGCCTGCCGCCAGTTTGTTCAACTGTTCAAACGTATTGCCTTCGTCGATCTGATATCGCATTTTCGGATGCCGTGCAGCGAAACGGAAAAGTCTTGGATATAATAAGGAAGCGGCAGAGGAGGAGACCGCGCCCAGGCGCAGGACGCCCCCCTGTCCCTGGGCATAGCCGGTGATCTCCCGGCGCGTGTCTTCCGTCAGGCTGAGAATGTCCAGGGCCCGCTGATAAAAGCGCTCGCCGGCCGCGGTGAGTTGGATCCGCCGTGCTCCGCGGAAAAACAGCGGCGTTCCGAGCTCCTGTTCCAGCTGCTTCATCGCCACGCTGAGCGGCGGCTGGGATAAGTTCAGCGCGGAAGCGGCCTGTAAGATGCTGCCATGCTGGACAACAGCGACATAATATTCGAGCTGACGCAGTTCCATCGTGATCCTCCTATATGATTTAAGTATAGTTTATATAGTAAACCAATATTTTTTCTATATCAAGGGCGCTGGTATAATAAGTGAAGTCTGAAAGGAAGAAGTTTGTATGAAAACGATTGTTTCGTATTTCCGATATTTTAAAAAAGAACTTGTGTTCGGCCCGTTGTTCAAGCTGGCGGAAGCAATTTTTGAATTGTTGGTGCCGTTGGTGATGGCCCGGATCATCGACGTTGGCATCGCGCAGAAAGATCTGGCTTATATATTGCGCCAGGGTGGGGTGATCGTCGGCTTCGCACTGGTCGGCATCGCCTGTTCCCTGACGTGTCAGTATTTTGCGGCACGGTGTTCGCAGGGGATGGGCACGGAGCTGCGGCGGGCTGTGTATCATCAGATCAATTTATTCTCGGCCCAGCAGGTCAGTCAGTTTTCTTCTTCGTCGCTGATCACGCGTTTAACCAACGACGTCAATCAGGTCCAGCAGGCCGTCGCGATGTTGATCCGGCTGGCGATCCGGGCGCCGTTTCTGGTGCTGGGGTCGTTGACGATGGCGATGGTGATCGATCGGACGATGGCGCTGATCTTTCTGGCGGCGATCGTAGTGATCGCTTTGGTTTTGGGGGTATTGATGACGTGTTCCTCGCATTTTTTCAGAGCTGTGCAGCGGCAGCTGGACCGGATTTCGCAGATTACGCAGGAGAACCTCGAAGGTCAGCGCGTCATCCGCGCATTCTCGCGGCAGCGGTTGGAAACGCATCGGTTTGACGAAGCTGCCCAGGCGAGCTATCAAGCGTCGATGCGCGTCGGCTGGATCAGCGGTTTGTTTAACCCGGCGACGCAGATTGTCATCAATTTGGGTATTGTCGCGCTGCTTTACTGCGGCAGCTTTCAAGTCAACGGCGGCGCTTTGAGTCAGGGCAACCTGGTTGCGCTGGTCAATTACATGACGCAGATGTTTCTGGCCTTGGTCGTTCTGGCCAATTTGTTTGTAATCTTCACGAAAGCCGCCGCCTCAGCCGGCCGGATTGAAGCGGTCTTGAAAACAGAGCCGGCGATCATTGGCGGAATCACGGAACTGTCAAAGGATAAGGATGCTGTGCTGGAGATGGATAAGGTCAGCTTTGGTTACAGCGAAGGGGAAAGCGCGATCGAACAGATCAGCTTTACAATTCAGCCGCGCCAGACCGTCGGACTGATCGGCGGAACGGGCTGCGGCAAAAGCACAATCGTGCAGCTTCTGCCACGGCTGATCGATCCGACAGCGGGCGAGATCCGGCTGGGTGGAGTGCCGCTGAGGGAATTTTCATTAGCGGACCTGCGCCGTCAGATCCGGATTGTGCCGCAGAAGGCGGTGCTGTTTTCCGGGACGATCCGCGAGAATCTTCGCTGGGGCAATCAAGACGCCGATGACGCGGCGTTATGGCAGGCGCTGACGCTGGCGCAGGCCAGAGATTTTGTCGAAGCTATGCCGCAGGGACTGGATACGCTGCTGGTACAGGGGGGCAAAAATTGTTCCGGCGGTCAGCGGCAGCGGTTGTGCATTGCCCGCGCGCTCGTGGGCCGGCCATCTCTGTTAGTGCTGGACGACAGCACCAGCGCGCTTGATTATCAAACCGACGCCCGGCTGCGGCAGTCGTTAAAAAAGATTGAGGGCAGTCCCGCGGTGCTGATCGTATCTCAGCGGATCGCCTCGATCCGGCACGCGGATTTCATTCTGGTGATGGATCAGGGCCGGCTGGTCGGCCAGGGGACGCATGAAGAATTGCTGGACACCTGTGCGGTGTATCAGGAAATCGTCCGTTCACAGACGAGGGAGGATCAACGATGAGTCAGTCAGCTTTATTGCGGCGCTTACTGCGCTATGTAAAACCTTATAGCTTGCTTTTGGCAATGGCGCTGGTCTTCGCGCTGCTGCAGGTTGCGATGACGCTGAGCGCGCCGGTGATCATCGGTCAGGCGGTCGATGCGATCGTAGCGGCGGGGCAGGTTGATTTTATCCGGGTCACTCAGACACTGACCGCGCTGGCGGCCGTTGTGATTCTGGCCGCGCTCTTTCAGCTGTTGATGACCTGCTGCACCAATGTCTGCTGCTACCGGACGATCCGGGATCTGCGCATGCAATGCTTCGCGCAGTTTCACGCGCTGCCTCTGGCGACGCTGGATAAAACGCAGCAGGGAGATTTTATGAACACGCTGGTCAACGATATCGACGTGATCTCCGACGGTCTTCTGCAAGGCTTCACACAGCTGTTTACCGGCGTGATCACGATTGTCGGCACGCTGGGCTTCATGCTTTCGATCCATCCGGGAATCACGCTGGCCGTCGTGCTCATCACGCCGCTGTCCTTTGGCGTCGCTTCATTCATCGCTTCCCGCAGCTCGCGCTTGTTTAAGCAGCAGGCGCGGATCAAGGGCGAGCTGTCCGGATTTGCCGAGGAACGGGTCAACGGACAGAGCCTGGTCGCGGCCTACAATCAGCAGGCAGTTTCGGAAGCGGCCTTTGATGAAATCAATCAGCGGCTTAACCAGGTTGGCACGCAGGTGCAGTTCATTTCTTCCCTGACCAATCCGTGCACGCGGTTCGTCAACAATCTGGCCTATGCCGCCGTCGGCATCATCGGAGCCCTGACGGCGCTGGGCGGCGGCATGAGCGTCGGTCAGCTGACTTCGTTTTTAAGCTACGCTTCGCAATATACCAAGCCGTTTAATGAAATCAGCGGCGTCGTTACCGAGCTGCAGGCCTCCTTAAGCAGCTGCGAGCGGGTTTTCCATCTGCTTGATCAGCCGCAGGAAAGCGATCAGGCAGATCAGGGGTCAGGAAAACAGGGCCGCGGCGAGCTGCGGCTGGAGCATGTGTCGTTTCGTTATCAGGCAAACGAGCCGCTGATCGAGGATTTCAATCTCACGGTCAAGCCGGGTCAGAAAATTGCGATCGTCGGCCCGACCGGCTGCGGCAAGACGACGTTGATCAACTTGTTGATGCGCTTCTACGAGATTGGCGGCGGGGTGATCCGGCTGGACGGCGTGGACACCCGCACGCTCAGCCGCCATGAGCTGCGCGCCCATTTTGGGATGGTGCTGCAGGACTCCTGGATCTTCCGCGGCACAATCCGTGAGAACATCGCTTACGGCCGGCCTGACGCTTCGCTTGCGGATGTGGAGAAGGCCGCCCGGCAGGCGCATCTTGATTACTTTATCCATCAGCTGCCGCAGGGCTATGATACGCTGCTGGATGAAACTGTTTCGCTGTCGCAGGGACAGAAACAGCTGCTGTGTATCGCGCGGGTGCTGCTTTGCGATCCGCAAATCCTGATTTTAGATGAAGCGACCAGTTCGATTGATACCCGGACGGAGCTGTTGGTGCAGTCGGCGTTCGATCAGATGATGCAGGGCCGCACAAGCTTCATCGTCGCTCACCGCTTGTCGACGATCGAACAGGCCGATCGGATTCTTGTGATGAATCACGGTCAGATTCTGGAACAGGGCAGCCATCACGAATTATTGAAGCAGGGCGGCTTTTACAGTCAGCTCTACAACAGTCAGTTCGCGGGCGAATAAACCGGATGGTCCGATGCTGAAGGGGCGCGAAACGCAGAGCCGCCTGTTCGCAAGAATCATTTTGCAAGCTTGATTTAACGTTCTAGAATCAGGGAAAGAAGATCTCCCGCAGGATGAAGCATCCCGCGGGATTTTTCATTTAAACGTTTCTAAGGATGAAGGAAGTCTGAAATCCGGATTTTGAATAAGGCGAGTCCTCTGTCTTATTCATTGGCTTAAACAAGCCGGTGCTGAGCAATACCGGGGGCGATTTAAAAAAATAAGTCGGGACAGAATCGGCGATCTGGACTAAAACAAGGAGCATAAACTAAAAGGGTCAGGATCAAAATTTCAGAAAATTTTGAATTTGGACACCCGGGAAGATCTGTCTATTTTTAAACGATTGACAAAGCCAGTGAACAACCGTATATTATTAGTAACTGGAATAATGAACGGAGGTTTACTATGGCGCAGGTATTGAAAGAAATCCAGCGGGATAAAATTCTGGAAGCCGCCAAACAGGAGCTGCTGCAATATGGCTATCGGGATGCTTCGATGCGCCGGATCGCCGCGCAGGCCAAGATGACGGTCGGCAATTTATACCGCTATTTTGAAAGCAAGGATCAGCTTATTCAGGCGATCACCTCGCCGGCGCTGACACAGCTGGATCAGTTGGTGCGCAGTTTGACGGATGATCGGATTTCGCTGAACCAGACCAATACGGCGGTCGGTTTATCCATCAGCGAGCTGCGGCCGAAAATTGACCGGCTGGCTTTGGATCTGGCTGAGCTGTCGGTGCGGATGCCGCAGGAGATGCGGATTTTAATGCTGCACAGCGATCTGAGCGAACAGATTTCAAGCTGGCTTGTTTCCTTATTGGAAGTGCTGGCTAAAGAGTGGGCGCTGTTCCCATTGAACCGGGACGCTGAGTTTCACGCGCTGTGCCGGATGTTTTCCGCGTCGTTGTTTCAAGGCGTGCGCGAAGTCTTTTCCCAAGCTGGCGAACTGGATCAAAACCAGCTTTGCGAGGTGCTGCGGATTTACTTCGGTTTGTTTTTGAGCATGTTCAGTCCGGCTGCGAAAGGAGATCAACAATGAGCGAGTTTATTGAGTTCCGGGACGTCCGGAAAGTGTATAAGATGGGGGAAGTGGAGATTCCGGCGCTGGACGGCGTCAGTTTCCAGATTAAAAAAGGTGAATTTGTCGTGATTGCCGGTGCTTCCGGTGCGGGCAAGAGCACGATTTTGAATATTCTGGGCGGTATGGATACCTGCACCAGCGGCGAGATTCTAGTCGACGGCGAGGAAGTGTCCAAGATGGATGCCCGCCAGCTGACGACCTACCGGCGCTACGACATTGGTTTTGTCTTCCAGTTTTACAATCTGGTGCAGAATTTAACCGCTCGTGAGAACGTTGAGCTGGCCGTGCAGATCTGCAAGAATCCGCTGGACGTCGATCAGACGATCGAGGCGGTCGGCCTGCGGGAGCGGCGCAACAATTTTCCCTCCCAGCTTTCCGGCGGCGAGCAGCAGCGGGTGGCGATCGCCCGGGCGCTGGCGAAAAATCCGAAGCTGTTGTTGTGCGACGAACCGACCGGCGCGCTGGATTATCAAACCGGCAAGGCAATCCTGAAGCTTTTGCAGGACACCTGCCGCGAGCAGCAGATGACCGTCATCGTCATCACGCACAACCTGGCCCTGACGCCGATGGGCGACAAAGTCATCCGCGTTAAAAGCGGCAAGATCCGCTCGATTGAAGTCAACGAGCATCCGAAGCCGATTCAGGAGATCGAGTGGTAGGCATGCGCAGTCCTTTATTGAAAGACACGCTGCGGGAGATCCGGAAAACCAGGGGCCGGTTTTTCTCGATCTTCGGCATCGTCGCGATCGGCGTCGCATTTTTCGCCGGCGTTCTGGCTTCCGCGCCGGATATGAAATACACGGCCGACCGCTATTTTGACGATTACAATTTAATGGATTACCGCGTCGTTTCCAATTTCGGCATCACCGAGGACGACGTGCGCCAGCTGCGTCAGGTTGCGGGCGTTCAAGGCGTTCAGGCCAGTTATACGCAGGATGTGATCACCCGGATCGGCTCCAAGGAGCTGGTGCTGAAAGTTCACGCGCTGGATTTGGAGCATCTTGATCCGCAGGATCCGGATTATATCAACCAGCTGGTCGTGACAAGCGGGCGGCTGCCGGAAAAAAGCGGCGAATGCGTCATTGAGGATGGCAAAATCGTCGTGTCCGGCATGAAGATCGGCGATACGATCAAGATCGAAAGCGGCACTTCCGATCCGCTGGATGACAGCTTCAGCCGCGATACGTTCACGATTGTCGGAACAGTCAACACGCCGTACTACCTTTCCTACGAAAAGGGCACAAGTACGATCGGCTCCGGCAGCGTCGATACCTATGTGTACGTGCCGAAAAACGATTTCACGATGGAGGTCTATACCGACGTCTATCTGACAGCCCGCGGAGCGAAACCATACAACAGCTACAATCAGGACTATTTCGACTATCTGGAGCCGTTAAGCGAAACGCTGACGACGCTGGGCAGCGAACGGGCAGAGCTGCGCCGGCAGTCGATTGTCGACGAAGCGATGAAGGAATATACGGATGGACAGGCGGAATACGACGAAGCGCTGACGACATTCAATACCGAGATTGAAAAAGCGGAGAAAAAGCTGCAGGATGGCAAGGATGAGCTGTTAGTCGGTCAGGCGACGCTGACTTCAAGCAAGGCGATGGCCGAAGCGCAGCTGAAACAGGGTGAAGCGCAGATCGAGATGATCCAGAAACAAATTGATACGCTGGTCGCCACCTACGATGAAAAGAAAAAAGAATATGAAACCACTAACGCTCAGGCACTGGAACAGAAAGCGGCGCTGGAAAGTCAGATCGCTGAAAAACAGAAAAATCTGGCGGACAAGCAGACCGAGCTGGCTCCGGCTGAGCAGGAACTAAACGAGCAGACGCAGAAACAACTCGACTTAACTACCCGTCAGGTGGAGCTGGAAACCAAAAAAGCGCTCAATCAGACGGATCCGGAGAAATATCCGGCGCTGAGTGAAGAGGAAGCGGCTGAGCTGGAAAAAATCCCCGGTGAGCTGATTCTGGTCAATGCCCGGATCACGGAACTGCAGGGTGAACTGGCCGTGTTAACCCAGCTGGAAACCGAAATTACGACGGCGCAGGCGCAGCTGGATCTGATCAATCAGGGACTGGAAGTCTCCGAAACAGTGCTCAAGACGATCGACGAACAGATCGTCTCAGCCAATGCCCAGATCGAGCAGCAGCGCCAGACGCTGGTGCAGGCCAAGGCGGAAGCCGATAAGCAGATTGCCGAAGGAGAAGCCAAGCTGAAGCAAGGTCAGAAAGAAGTCGCCCAGGGTGAAATTGATCTGGCGCTCAACAAAGCGGAAGGTGAAGCGAAGCTGGAGGATGCGCGCGAGGAGCTGGTGCTGGCGAAGAATAAGATCGAACAGATCGAACAGGGCAAGTGGTATATCCTCGACCGCCAGTCGCATTACAGCTATATGGATTACAAGGGCGCCGCCGACCGGATGGCCGCGATCGCCAAGGTGTTCCCGGTGTTCTTCTTTTTAGTCGCGGCGTTGGTTTGTCTGACGACGATGACCCGGATGGTCGACGAACAGCGCTCGCAGATCGGGACGATGAAGGCGCTGGGCTATACGACCGGGCAGATCGCGTTCAAGTATGTGTTCTACGCCGCCTTTGCGAGTCTGACCGGAAGTCTGGTCGGGCTGGCTGTCGGGTTGTTTGCTTTCCCGGCGATCATCTATACTGCCTGGCTCATGATGTACGTGCTGCCCCCGGTCAGCTTTACGCCGCAGCTGTCGCTGATGATCGGCTCTACCACGGCGTCGGTACTGGTGACGACGCTGGCGGCGTTTGCGGCCTGTTATAAGGAATTGATCGAAACTCCGGCGCTGCTGATGCGGCCGAAAGCCCCAAAGCTGGGCAAGAAGATCCTGATCGAGCGGATGACGTTTGTATGGAAACGTTTTTCCTTCACTTCAAAGGTCACCGCGCGTAATTTGTTCCGGTACAAAAAACGCTTCTTCATGACGGTGCTGGGCATCTCCGGATGTACGGCGCTGTTGGTCGCCGGCTTTGGTATCAAGGATTCGATCAGCCGGATTGTCAATTCCCAATTCGGCGAAATCTTCCAATATCAGGGAATCGCATCGCTGCAAAAAGAGCTGGATGAGACTGAGAAGCAACAGGTCTTCGATCAGATTTCCAGCCTGGACATGATCGACGATTCCCTGGATGTGTACCAGTCCAACGCTGTCGTCTACCAGGGCAATGACAGCACGGAGGTGACGCTGGTCGTGACCTCCGATCCGGAGCGGTTCCGCGATTTCGTGTCGCTGCATCCCCGCAAACAGCCGCAGGAAGAGCTGCGGCTGAAGGATAGCGGCGTGGTGATCACGGAGAAAATGGCGAACGACATGAATCTGCATATCGGCGACACGATCGAGCTGGAAAATGAGAAGGAACTGCGCCGGAATGTCGAAATTACCGGGATCGCGGAAAACTATCTCAACCATTACGTGTACATGAACGCCAACGCCTATAAAGAAACCTACGATCTGCGTGCCCAAAGCAACGCCGTTTTCCTGAAATTCAACCCCCAGATTGACGACGCGGAGCAGCGCAGCGGTCAGGAACTGTTAAAGAATGAGAAGATCAGCTCGCTGTCGTTTTATACCGGGATCAAGGATAACTTCAACAACATGATCCGCAGTCTGAATTATATCGTGCTGGTGCTGATCATCTCCGCGGGGATGCTGGCGTTTGTCGTATTGTACAATCTGACCAATGTCAACATCAGCGAACGGCTGCGCGAAATTGCGACGCTGAAAGTGCTGGGCTTTTATAACAAGGAAGTCAACACCTATGTTTATAAAGAAAATATCATCCTGACCCTGATCGGTTCTCTGCTCGGGTTAGGGCTGGGCAAGATTCTGCATTTGACGATCATGGTCGTGGTCGAGCTGGACAACATCATGTTCGGCCGCGTCATCCTGCCGCAGAGCTATGTGATTTCCGTCCTCATCACGATGCTGTTCGCAGTGATCGTCAATCAGGTCATGAAGTCCAAGCTGCGTGCGATCCCGATGGTGGAATCGCTGAAATCGGTGGAATGATGAGCGCCTGGGTCTATATTCTGGAATGTGCGGACGGCAGCTATTACACCGGCTGGACCAACGACGTCGAAAAACGCTTCGCGGCGCATTGCGCAGGCCGGGGCGCCAAATATACCCGTTCCCACCCGCCGGTGCGGGTGGCCTATGCGAAAGCGTTTATTGATAAATCCGCCGCGCTGAAACAGGAAGCGGCGATCAAGAAGCTGACGCGGGCGCAGAAAGCGGCGCTGATCGCGGAAGCCGAGTCAGAAAAATAGGCAATGCCGGCTGCCGAGGCTGTGGGGTGAGCCTTGCCAGTTTTGAATAACAGGAAAGAGATTGCGCGCGTTTCCTGTTCTCTTCCTCATGTTAAAAAAATTGACAAATAATGTGAAATGTTTATCAAATTAACTGGAAAAGCGGTTGAAAAGGACTATAATGAAGACAGAAAGAGATCTTCTGACAGAAGGTCGCAAAGGAGGAAGTTCGATGAAACAGGTCATGTACGGCATTAAAATCGTGGATGTCAACGATTTTGGCGGTTGGATTGGCTATGAGCCTGTCAAGCAGGAGCTGGCAGACGTCCTGAATCATCATCTGTATCTGTTTTTCCAGAATGAGTATCATATCCGTCAGTTTGCGGAAGGGAGAAAGTTTGTCATCAACGTCAACGACGAGGACTTTCAAAAAGTCATCGGCAATGCCAGAATCTTGAAAGCGGTCGTTGAGATCGGCACTCCGTTAAGCATGAACGGCTACGCAGTCAGCGCCCCGGCATACGCCCGCAACGTCGTCAAACCGCTGAGCCGGCTGACGCATTTTATCCCGGAAGAGAAGATTTATACGTTTGCGGATGAGGAATACAAGACGCAGAAGACCGACTTCAATTACATTGCCGATCTGATGCGCCGGACTTCGATCGAACAGGTCAATCAGCTGATCGGCGGCATTTCTTTCGTCAATCAGAATCTGCTTTATCATTACCCGCATTATTTCATTCTGGGCGACGATCAGATTCAGATTCAGGACGATAATTACCAGATCGCTGGCGCATAAGGAAAACCGCGGACTTTCCCTTTGGGGAAGGTCCTTTTTTTACTTGACAGCGGGGAAGATTCAAGCTGGCGATGAAACCTGCTTTTGTTCGGATCCGAAAGATCGCGGGCATATTCGTTGCACGTCTGAGCCTTTCTTAGTACAATGAACTCATCAAGTCAAAAGGAGGACTGTTGAATGAAAATTTTACGATGCAACCACTGCGGAAATATGACCTATGTTCTGCACGATTCATATGTACCGATGATCTGCTGCGGCGAGGAAATGCACGAGCTGATCGCCAACACCACGGAAGCGGCGCTGGAGAAACATCTGCCGGCGGTCACTGTGAACGGAGGCAAGATCGAAGTCGTTGTCGGCAGCGTTGAGCATCCGATGACCGATGCGCATTATATCGAATGGATTTTGCTGGAAACGGACAAAGGCGTACAGATCCGCCATCTGACCCCGTCCGATGCACCGAAGGCTGTCTTTGAGATCGGTGAAGGCAAGCCGCTGGCGGTTTACGAATACTGCAACCTGCACGGTCTGTGGAAGACTGAACTTTAAAAATAACGCAGGAATCGCTCCCCGCAAGGGGGGCTTTTTCTTTGTTTTGGCGTCAGCCATATTTCCCCGGTTGGGAAAACCTCAAAAAATGGCGGTATTTTGTCTTAAACTATTCTATGATTTACGCAAAAACTGTGATAAAATTGTAAAGGTTAACATTTAATGAGGTGAACAAATGGCGAAAGAGGTATTTACATTCGACTTCTGCGGCCGCAATCTGACGATTGAAACCGGAGAAATCGCAAAACAGGCAGGTGGAGCTGTCGTAGTCCGTTACCAAGATACAGTAGTGTTGTCAACCGCTACTGCCAACCATACTCCGAAAGATTCAGACTTCTTCCCGCTGACGGTCAGCTTTGAAGAAAAGCTGTATTCCGTCGGCAAGATTCCAGGCGGCTTTTTACGCCGCGAGGGCCGGCCGAGCGAACATGCGACGCTGACCGCCCGGATGATCGACCGTCCGATCCGTCCGCTGTTTGCGGAAGGCTTCCGCAACGAAGTGCAGGTCGTCAACACGGTGTTGTCCGTCGACCAGGACTGCTCGGCGGAAATGGCCGCGATGTTCGGCGCTTCCTGTGCGCTGTGCATTTCCGACATTCCGTTCAACGGTCCGATTGCCGGGGTCATCGTCGGCCGCGTTGACGGCAAGTTTGTGATCAATCCTTCCGTGGAGGAAGCGGAAAAATCCGACATTCATCTGACGGTTGCCGGAACCAAGGACGCGATCAATATGGTCGAGGCCGGGGCGAAGGAAGTCAGCGAAGAAGAGATGATCGACGCGCTGATGTTCGGTCACGATCACATCAAGATGCTGTGCGAATTCCAGGAACAGATCATTGCAAAGTGTGCGAAACCGAAGATGGAAATCAAGCTGGACGTCGTGCCGGAAGAAATCAAGGCGGAGATCGACGAACTGGCGAAAGCACGTCTGATCGAAGCAGTTTCGATCAAGCTGAAGCTGGAACGCTATGGCAAGATCGACGAGATTACCGACGAGATGGCGGCGCTGTTTGAAGCTCGCGAATACGCAAGCGAAAAACTGAAGGATAAAACAGTCAAGCAGGTCCGCGCTTACTGCACGGAAATCGTGGCGAATGAAGTCCGGCGTTTAATTTCCGAAGAAAAGATCCGTCCGGACGGCCGTGCTGTCGACGAACTGCGTCCGTTGAATTCGCAAGTCGATCTGCTTCCGCGCGTGCATGGCTCGGCGATGTTTACCCGCGGTGAAACGCAGGTGCTCTCGGCTTGTACCTTAGGCGCGCTGGGCGACAACCAGATCATCGACGATCTGACGGAAATTGAAACCAAGCGGTTCATGCATCACTATAACTTCCCGCCGTATTCCGTCGGGGAAACGGGCCGGATGGGCTCTCCGGGACGGCGTGAAATCGGGCATGGCGCTCTGGGCGAAAGAGCGCTGTCGGCGGTCATTCCAAGCGAGGAAGAATTCCCATACACGATCCGGTTAGTCGCGGAAGTGCTGGAATCCAACGGTTCCTCCTCCCAGGCTTCGATCTGCGCCGGCACGATGGCGCTGATGTCCGCGGGCGTTCCGATCAAGGCGCCGGTCGCGGGCGTGGCGATGGGTCTGATCAAGACCAGTGACGAGCATTACACCGTATTGACGGATATTCAGGGCATGGAAGATCACTATGGCGATATGGACTTCAAGGTGGCGGGTACGCCGAAGGGGATTACCGCGCTGCAGATGGACATCAAGATCGACGGCATCAACCGCGCGATTTTGGAGGAAGCGCTGGCGCAGGCCAAAAAAGGCCGCGCTGAAATCATGGCGAACATGATGGCGGCGATCAGCGAACCGCGTCCGGAGGTCAGCCCGTACGCACCGAAGATGTACCGCATGATGATTCCGGTCGATAAGATCCGCGAAGTCATCGGCACCGGCGGCAAGATGATCAATCAGATCATCGCGGACTGCGACAATGTCAAGATTGATATTGAAGACGATGGCTCGGTTGTCATCTATCACAGCGATAAGAATGCGATCATGAAGGCCGCAGATACGATCAACCAGATTATCCGCGAGGCCAAGGTCGGGGAAATTTACGACGGCAAGGTCGTTCGGCTGGAGAAGTTCGGCGCGTTTGTCGAGCTGTTCCCGGGCACCGACGGTCTGCTTCATGTATCGAAGATTGATTACAAGCGGATTGAAAAACCGGAAGACGTGCTGAAACTGGGCGACGTCATCAAGGTCGTCGTCACCGAGATTGACGAGAAAGGCCGCGTCAACGTTTCCCATCGCGACTTGATGGAAAAGCCGGAAGGCTGGGACGAAGAACAGCGGGCGAAACGGGCTGCGCGCGATCGCCGGGATGGCGAAAAACGCGTGTTCCGGAAGCGAGAACAATAAGCTGACAGCGGGTCAAATCTGATCCGCTGTTTTATTCCAAAGGAGGATCCGACAATGAGAATGCGAAAAAAATCCTGGGCAGAACCCTTTTTAAAGGAAAATACTGATTTTGTTATCGAAAAACCGGAAGAACGGGCTGGTCAGTGGCACAAACTGCTGGACTGTTCCCGATTGCGAATTGAGATCGGCAGCGGCAAGGGCGATTATTTTACCAGAATGGCTGCGATGAACCCCGAAGAAGGCTGGATCGGGATTGAGAAAGAACATAACGTCGCCGCGGTAGCCGTAAAAAAAGCGTTGGCCCAGCCGCATGAACACATGGCGTTCATCGCTCAGGATGCCGATCAGATCAGCGCCTGGTTTGCCCCGGGCGAGGTCGACGTCATCCATCTGAACTTTTCCGATCCGTGGCCGAAAAGCGGTTATGCCAAGCGGCGGCTGTCGCACGCCCGGTTTTTAAAGCAATATGAAACCCTGCTGAATGAAAACGGCCAGGTGATCATGAAAACCGACAACCCGAAGCTGTTTGAGTTTTCCCTGACAGAATTTTCCAAAGAAAACTGGCGGCTGTGCGAGGTCAGCGTCGATTTCCGCCGTCAGCCCCATCCGGAAGACGCGATTACGGAATACGAACAAAAATTCATGGACCTGGGCCAGCCGATTTACCGCGCAGTTTGGCAGAAGAAAGCCATTTAAAAAAACAGGGAAACATGATAGAATAAACAAAACGAAGGGAGGACTCTCATGCGCAAAATCACGCTGCTTCTGTTTTGCCTGTGTTTGTGCGGCTGCAGCGCTCAGGGAGGATTGGATAGCCGGCTGCAGGCGGCCTGCATGCAAGCCAGCACGCTGACGATCAACGTCCATGCGGATAACGTGAAAGATCTGTACAGTTATTATGCCGAACCGGGTGTGGGACGCCGAAGCTCGACGGCCTCCTCCAACGTCTTCGTTCTTGATAACCAGGAATTCATTATGAATCTCAACGTTGCCGAAATCGTCAACGTCAAGCTCTATGATCAATCTGAAAGTGTGATCCTGCCCCAGAGCGAGGCGTGGATAAGCGTCAGCGAAGGCGAGTTCACCGATATCCAGGGGCGAACGCAGAAATATATCGCAGGGCTGCTGCCTTCGGCGAACGGTCAGCTGCTGGTCATGGTCAAAACCCCGTATTTTACCTTTACCGGATTAAGCAATGAGACAGGCGCGCCGGCGCTGGCGAAAGAAATGATCAAGATCGCCCGTACAGCTGAAGTCGACGAGGATGCCGTACTCAAAACTTATTCCTCACGGACAAAAATTAATTACGTCAAAGAAAACCTGAATCTGTTTGAAGATGAAATTCCGGAAAACGGCCGGCTGGAGGAAATGATGCCGAACAAACCGGCGCATACCGGCGGCGATATTGATCAGAGCGGCGAAACCTTCGACGACGGCACCAGCGCCGACGATCTGCCGCTGAATGAAAACGACGACGATATTCAAACGCCGTCGGATGGCGAATAGGCAACAATATCCGCAAGGATGAATAGAATGAAAAGGCAGGATGATCCCGTATGATAAAAAAATTAATGTCGTTGATTTTTGAAGAAGAAGTCGTTGACGAGGTTGAGGAAGAACCGGTTCCGGTTCGCCGCAGCAATCCAGCCAAACCCGCGGTCAAGCCTGAGGCCAAGCCGGCGGTTCCGCTTCCGCAGGAAGTCAAGGCAGTATATCTGGATACCAGGAAAGAGAAAGAAAAAGAAAAGGAACCCGCGGTCAAAAAGGAACCTTCCAGCAAGCTGGGAAAAATGACGATTGCGGAAGACAAGCCGGTGAAGAAGAAGCCGGTCCGCGTGGAACCGAAGGAAGATTATGAATTTACGCCGGTGATCTCGCCGATTTTCGGCGTGCTCGGGGAAAAGAGCCAGCCGGCCAAGACGCCGGCGGCGAAGAAGGTCAGCCCGGTTAAAAGCTCGCTGGGAACCGTAATTTCACCGATTTACGGCATGGATAAACCGCAGGAAGATAAGGTCGAAGAGATTGCGGAGCGTCTGGATAAACCCGCGGCCGCCATCAAAGAAGAACCGCTGATCAACGTGTCGCTGGACGAGCTGCTTCAGAAACCGCAGGAAGCAGAAGCTGATCGTAAGAATGAGGAGGAAGGCTCTGACAAGACGGTTGTTTCGCAGAACCTGAGTTTGTTTGACGACGATCTGAATTCGTAGAAAGGGTGTTGTTATGGTCTTTTTTATCGGCATCAAGGGAACGGGCATGGCGGCGCTGGCCTGCATTCTCAACGATTTGGGCATGGAAGTTTCCGGCTCGGATTTGACGAAGCATTTCTTCACAGAGGATCCGTTGATCGCGCGGCGTATCCCGATCCTGCCGTTTGATCCGGCGAATATTCAGGATGGAATGACGGTGATTATCGGCAACGCCTTCAAAGAAGATTTTCCGGAGGTCGCGGCGGCGCGGTCCAATCCGACTGTGACCTGTTATCGGTATCATGAGTATTTAGGCGCTTTGATGAAAGACTATACGAGTCTGTGCGTGGCGGGCAGCCATGGCAAGACGACGACGACCGGGATGCTGGCGGCGATGATGGATGAAATTGCGCCGACCGGACATCTGATCGGCGATGGTTCCGGGGAAATTCATCCGGACAGCCAATATCTGGCGGTTGAAGCCTGCGAGTACCGGCGGCATTTTCTGGCGTATCATCCGGATTACGCGATCATTACCAATGCCGATCTGGATCACGTCGATTATTTTAAAACCGAAGCGGATTATGCCAAAGCCTATGAGGAATTCGCCTGCCAGGTAAAAAGAGGTCTGGTTCTGTTCGGCGATGATCCGAAGGTCAGAGCGCTGCGGATTGATCCGGCGGTGACGCATTATTATTACGGCGTTGAAGACGGCAACGATTTTCAGGCGGTCAATATCGTGGAAACCAGCGAGGACATGCATTTTGACGTGCTGTTTCAAGGCCAGCTGCAGGGACATTTCGATCTGCCGTTTGTCGGCCGGCATCTGTTGTGGAACAGCTTGGGCGTGATCGCGCTGGGATTGTTAGAGGGGTATACCGCTGAACAGATCGAGCCGGGCTTGGCATCGTTTAAGGGGACAAAACGCCGCTTCACGATTGAGAAGCATGGCGAGAACGTCTTTGTCGACGACTACGCCCATCATCCGACCGAGGTGTCGATTACGATTGACGCTGCCCGCAAACGTTTTCCGGGCAAACGGCTGATCGCGATCTTTAAGCCGCACCGCGTCTCCCGCGTTTTTCATTTCGCCGATGATTTCGCAGCGGCCTTGAAAAAGGCGGATGAGGTTTACCTGTGTGATTTTACGAGTATTGATGATAAGGAAGACGGCATTGATATCGACATTACCTATCTTCAGGAACGGATTCCCGGCTCTAAAATCTTAAGCGAAGATGAACAGGGCGCTGCGGAGCTGGCCAAACTGGCACCGGCGGTTTATCTGTTTATGTCCAGCAAGGACATCTACGGCTTAAGCGGGCTGGTTAAACAGAAATTGTAATAAAATTTGATAAACGAACAAATCAGGAACGCATCGCTGCGGCAATGCAATCCTGATTTTTTTTGTGCTGACTTTGTTCGGTGTGAAGGAAACGTAAAAAGAGAAGGAGAATAGCCGATTTTGAAAATAGGGAAAGAAACAGAGATGTTTTCTACAAGCCCGTTCTGTCTTTCCTGTTTTTTGACATTTGTTCGTTTTTGGCTAAAATCAGGACAGATTTTTTTGTCTGTCGGAATTTTATACAGGCCCTTGGCGGTGTCTATGGCGGCAGAGGTCAGGAAGAAGTAAGCTGAAGACGGTTAGAAAAAAACAAACAGGAGGAAGAAAGAGAATGTATTACAGCAATGGTAACTACGAAGCATTTGCACATCCGCGCAAGCCGGAAGGGGTTGACAACAAGTCCGCATATCTGGTCGGCTCGGGACTGGCGGCCTTGTCCGCGGCATGTTTCCTGGTCCGCGATGGCCAGATGAAGGGCGAGCACATCCATATTCTGGAGGAAGGCAAGCTGCCCGGCGGCGCCTGCGATGGGATCAAGGATCCGCAGAAGGGCTTCATCATCCGCGGCGGCCGGGAAATGGAAAATCACTTTGAATGTCTGTGGGATCTGTTCCGTTCCATTCCGTCCTTAGAAACCGAAGGCGTTTCCGTACTGGACGAATACTACTGGCTCAACAAGGACGACCCGAACTATTCGCTGATGCGTGCGACGATCAACCGCGGCGAAGATGCGCATACCGACGGCAAATTCGGTCTGAGCGACAAAGCGGCGATGGAGATCATGAAGCTGTTCTTCACGAAGGACGAGGATCTCTATGACAAAAAGATTACCGACGTCTTCGACGACGAATTCTTCTCCAGTAATTTCTGGCTGTACTGGCGCACGATGTTCGCGTTTGAGGACTGGCATTCAGCCCTGGAAATGAAGCTGTATATCCAGCGCTTCATCCATCACGTCGGCGGCCTGCCGGATTTCTCCGCGCTGAAATTTACGAAGTACAATCAGTACGAATCCCTGATCCTGCCGATGGTAAAATATCTGGAAGAGCATCATGTGCAGTTTGACTATGAGACGCGCGTGACCAATGTGGAATTTGAGATCACCGGGGAAAAGAAGGTGGCCCGCCGAATCGTCTGCGTCAGGGAAGGCCGGGAAATCACGATCCCGCTGACGGAAAACGATCTTGTCTTCGTGACCAACGGCAGCTGCACGGAAAATTCCAGTCTGGGCGACAATGACCACGCACCGCAGTTCAACACTGAAAACGGCGGCTGCTGGCAGCTGTGGCGCAACATCGCGGCGCAGGATCCGGCGTTTGGACATCCGGATAAATTCTGCACGCAGACCGATAAGACCTATTGGGAATCTGCGACCGTCACCACGCTGGACGACCGCATCCCGCCGTATATCCAGAAGATCTGCAAGCGTGATCCGTTCAGCGGCAAGGTCGTCACCGGCGGTATCATCACCGTCAAGGATTCCAACTGGCTGATGAGCTACACGCTGAACCGCCAGCCGCATTTCAAGGATCAGCCGAAGGACCAGCTGGTCGTCTGGGTTTACGGCCTGTTCGGCGATGTTCCGGGCAACTACGTGAAGAAGCCGATGCGCGAGTGCACCGGTACGGAAATCACGGAGGAATGGCTGTATCATCTGGGCGTGCCGGAGGTCTTCAACTCGGTGTACGATGTCCGCGTTCTGATGGATTCGACCTATAAGATGCTGGATGGCCGCAAGCTGGAAGACATCAAGGTGCCGTGGCTGGTTCACTGGCTTGAAAAGAAAGGTCTGAAAAAAATCCAGGGCACGGTGATCGAAGAACTGCTGGAAGAATATCATCTGATTTAAATCAATCCGAAACAGCATACAAGATCCTGATTCCAGCGAGTCGGGATCTTTATTATATTGGCTGTTGAGCATGCTTTGACGAAGTTCAAAAAGGGAACGAAACAGGGTAGAAAACAAATCCGTGCAAAAGTTTCGCCGAATCTTCACATTCCGGATATCTGTCGAAACGTGAGAAAAGCCCGTCATTTCCATCTTTTATCAGCTTCAATACAATTTTCTGAACAATCGCAAGGTTAAGCGCTATCAAATTTATTGAAAATCTTTTCATAATTGAGTATAATACACTTGAGGTGATTTTGATGGACGAACTATTGGCGGCCATGTATAAAGTTTCAGTACAGCTGGTCCCGATTCTGGGGGTCGCTGTACTTTGTTTTCTTATTTATTTATTGCGCCATTGCGTCACATTTATTAAGGAATTAACGGTCATGGTTCAGAAGGCGGGTTCCGCGATGGAGGGGGTAGATAAAAGCATTGACAAGCTTCAGGCGCCCTTGGACACAGTGGTCCGGCTATCTTCAACGATTGACCAGGTTCAGGAAAGTGCTGTGGGAGCTGTCAAAAATATGGCTGGTTTTATGGCCGGGAATCTCGACAGCGCCAGGGAGGCGGCCGCCGCGCGCTCAGCGAAGAAGAAACCGGCGCCGCAGCCGGAACCCGCGGCAGTAGTCCCGACGGAAAGCGACGAACCTAAAACTCAGAGTGAAGGAGGAACAGAACATGAGTGACGAAAACAAACGAGTGGACGAAGAAGTGGAAAAAACGGTAGAGGATCTGAAAAAACAGATCGAAGAAATCAACCGTGAGGCGGAAGACGCCGGCAGTCAGCAGTCGTCGGAAGTCAAGGAAAAGATCCAGGCAGCGGCGAAGAAAGCCATCGAAATTCTGAATCAGGGTATCGATCAGCTGAAATTGTTAACGGCTCAGGTTCAGGACAGCGACACCTACCGCAAAACGATGAGCCAGGTCAAAGCCACGACCGATAAGGCCGTAGCGGAATCTCAGCGGCTGTTTAACGACATCAAGACGGATCCGAAGCTGAACAAAGCCGTTGAGGATATCAAAAAATCAGTCAGCGACGTCAGTGAAAAGGTATCCTGCTGCGTTAAGAGCGGACTGGACGAGCTGAAAAACAATGAAGATCTGATGGAAAAAGTCGATCAGATCAAAGACGGCACAGCCGCTCTGGTTGAAAAAGGACAGCGTGCTGTGAAGGACTTTACAAGCAAGCCGGAAGTGCAGCAGAATATTGAAAAAGCCAAGGATGTGACGATCGACGTCGCGGAAAAGACGGTCGACGCGCTGAAAAACTGGTTAAGACCGCAGCCGGCCGCGGAAGCTGAACCGGAAGCCAAACCGGAAAACGAAGAAGAAAAGGAGAACAGTGCAGAGCATGAAGAGAGTAACAATCTATGATGTAGCTAACGAAGCCGGCGTTTCCCTGGCCACGGTATCCCGCGTCATCAACGGGAGCAACGTCGTTAAGGGCGGAACCAAGCAAAAGGTCGAGGAAGCGATTGAAAAACTGGGCTACAAGCCGAACGCGATTGCGCAGGGGCTGGCTCTGCAGAAGACGACGACGATCGCGCTGGTGATTCCGGAGGCCAGCTTCACGTATACCGGCCAGAT
>NZ_CFQZWI010000013.1:0-45306 GCF_986127675.1 Holdemania sp.
GCGATCGTCCGGGTCAGCTGTTCGTGCTGGTCGATCAGAATCGCCAGCGAGCTGTGCGTGGATATCTGCCGGCGGTTATGCGCGACAGAATATTCCATCAAACTGCCGACGCTGTCCAGCGCGATTTTCAGCAGGGTGTTGCCGCTGTTGTGCACCAGCGCCTTGTGGAATTGCAGATCCAGCTGCGCCGCCTGCGCTTCATCCTCGCACCTTCGCATCGCCGCCACCAGCTCCATCAGTCCTTCATCCGCCCCTTTTTCAGCCGCCAGCTGCGCCGCTTTGATCTCAACGGCTAAGCGAAACTGGGCGATGTCCTGTTCGCAGCCCATCTGTGCGAACAACAGCGGGGAAATCCGCTGGATGAACGGTTCGATTTGAAAGGCCTGGACGCGCGTCTTTTCCTTCGGGCGGATCCGCACGATGCCTAACAGCGCCAGCACCTGCATCGCTTCCCGCACGCAGCTGCGGCTGACGTGATAGAGCTGCGTCATCTCCCGCTCCGAGGGCAGAGCTTCGCCGATTTTCAGCCGTCCGCTGCCGATCTGACCGATCACATCGTCGACGATCATCTGCGAATTCTTTTCCTGATTTTCCATAGTTCACCCCTAACTGGTCAGACCAAGTTAATTCCATTATAGAAGAAGCGGAACAAAAATGAAAGCCCTTACAGTTAATTAATTCTTTCACGACTGATTTCCCTGCCGCATCCCCGATACGCTGTCAGTTTCCCGTAGCCTCTCAAACGCTATAAGAACATCCGTAATTGCAGTCCTGCCCCCTCATAAAAGAAAATCCAAGGATTTCTCCTGGCTGTCATCCGCCGGTCGGGATCACGCGTTGAAACATTGAAACATTATTTCATTCAATGTTTAACTTTTACGAATAAAATCTTCAAAAGCTCTTTTCACCCGATGAAAATCACGGTATGATAACTGACAGAGGAGAGTACAAAAACAATTATGGAAAATGTAAAAATGTTGATTCTGGACATCGACGGCACCCTGATCGCCCGCGGCTCGGAAACGATCCGGCCTGCGGTCGTTGAAGCGCTGCATCAGGCGCAGCGTCAGGGGATCAAGCTGTTGATCGCCACCGGCCGGGCTTATTACTTCATTCAGCAGGACGTCCACGACACGCTGAAACCGGATTATTACGTCACGATCAACGGCCAGTGTCTGATTGAAACCGGCAAGGGAACTATTGAAAAGCATGAAATTCAGGAGGACACAATGATCCGCCTGAACAAGCTGTGCGATGAGCTGGAATTGGGCGTCGGCTATAAGTTTGACGAATCGGTCGTCTGCCAGTCGCACTTCCATCAATTTCACTGGGGTTATCTGAAAGGAAAGGACGTCGGCAAGCTGTTGATCGATGATACCGCTGAACAGAATTATCAGAAGACGCACGGCCTGCCAATGGGTCTGTTCATCATCGGCGATGAAGCGAAGGTCGAATCGATTACCGATCAGTTCCCGGAGCTGACCTTCACCTGGAGTTATCCGCAGGGCTATGATATTTACAGCACCGGCAACGATAAGACGACCACAATCGAATCCGTTCTGAAGCGCCTGGGCATTTCCTGGGCGGAAACCATGGCCTTTGGCGATGGGGAAAACGATATCCCGATGTTGGTCAAGGCCGGCGTCGGCGTCGCGGTAGCCAACGCGAAGGATAACGTCAAAGCGGCGGCGGATTACATCGCGCCTTCCGTTGATGAAGACGGTGTGGCCAAAGCCTTGCGGCATTTCGGCGTCATCGCCTAGCGTGCGGCTATGCAGTGGGAATTTAAGATTCTGGTCTTTGATGATTTAGACAAAGCGGAAGAAGAATTGAACCAATGGGGACGAAAAGGCTGGCAGGTGGCTGCCGCCGGTTACAGCAGCGATCTGTTTCAGCGTGGCTATCTTGTCACGCGGCAGCGGCCGCTGGATCCGGATCGGTACCCGCTGCCGCGTTAATCTGAAAGACAAAGAATTCTGTATGCAAAGATTTTAAAAGCAGGGAAGCTCCCGGACGGATTGTCCTGCGGAGCTGCCGAACGCTCTAACGAAGAAAAGGATAAACGCATTGCGAAAGCAAGGTTTATCTTTTTTTTCATATTCGTCAGACTGCGTCTTCATCTTTTTCAAATAAACAGAAAAACTGGAAGAAGAACAATATACAGAATAAAAGAACAATATCGGCGAAGAAAGAACAATTCTTTATTCTTTGATAACGATCTTTTATTCTTTCAAGCTCCCATTTTATTCCGTGATTTTAGATTGAAGTCAGAAGATAAGCGGCAACAATCCACGATCGTCGATCAATTCTGCGCGTCAGGAAAACAAAGTCATAGAAGTCGGATCGACGGTGCTTAGTTATTCCGCGGCCTCTCCTTACCGCAACAGGATAATTGGATTTTGAATTTCGGAACATTTTTTCGCTGCTTGACGAAAACACTTGACAAGAAATTGAAATGATATCAAAACGATATCATCAAGAGGAGGTCGTGAAAGATGGAAGAAAAAATTTTAAACGCCAAAAAAGGGTTAATGCCGCTGATGCTTCTGGTCGCTGCGTTTGCCGTATCGGTCGTCGCCTTGATCGTTGGCATCAGCCTGGTTGAAAACAATACGCTGGGCGGCATACTGATCGCCATTTCCATGGTCTGGCTGACTTTAGGCTGGATTCCGTGCATGGGCGTTAAAGTGCTGAAGCCGCAGGAAGCGTTGGTGCTGACGCTGTTTGGCAAGTATGTCGGAACGTTGAAAGAAGAAGGAATTTACTATGTGAATCCGTTTGTATCCGCGGTGAACCCGGCCAGCCGGACAACACTGCGGCAGAGCGGCGACGTCAATTCCTCAGAACGGGCGATCACGACGAATAACGGCACGCAGAATCAGGTTGTGCCGACAAAGAAAATCTCGCTGAAAGTGATGACGTTAAATAACAACAAGCAGAAAATCAACGACTGCCTGGGCAATCCGGTGGAAATCGGAATCGCCGTCATCTGGCGCGTCAACGATACGGCCAAAGCGGTCTTCGCGGTAGATAACTATAAGGAATTCCTGTCGCTGCAGTGCGACGCCGCGCTGCGTGATATCGTGCGGCTGTATCCTTACGACGTCGCTCAGAATGTCGATACGACGGGCGATGGTGAACCGGATGAAGGCTCGCTGCGCGGTTCCAGTGAAATCGTAGCCAGCCGAATCCGCAAGGAAATTCAAAACCGGGTTCAGGACGCGGGCTTGGAAATTCTGGAAGCCCGGATCACCTATCTGGCCTACGCTCCGGAAATCGCCGCCGTTATGCTTCAGCGGCAGCAGGCTTCCGCGATTATCGACGCCCGCAAGATGATCGTCGACGGCGCCGTCGGCATGGTGGAAATGGCGCTGAACAAACTAAACGAAGGGGGCATGGTCGAGCTGGATGAAGAACGAAAAGCCGCCATGGTATCCAATCTGCTCGTCGTCCTGTGCGGCAATAAAGACGCTCAGCCGATCGTCAATTCAGGAAGCTTATATTAGTGGCAGATCAGGAAAAGAAGCAGGTTCCGCTGCGGATTTCCAGTAAGCTCTATGCACAGATCGCAGCCTGGGCCGAAGATGATTTTCGATCTTTAAACGGACAGATTGAATATCTGTTGACGGAATGCGTCAAACAGAGAAAGAAAAACGGCTCCCCCCGGCCGGAAAACCTGGATGAAGGGATCAAACTGGATCTCTGAGAAAAGACCGCAAAGCTGCGGTCTTTTCTTAATCCTTATATTATGCTAAAAGAAACAAGGTCTTTGCCCTAGCTTCAAAATTCAGCTTGTCTTAAAAATCGTTTCAACAAAAACGCACAGAAATAAGGAAAGCTGTAAATTTGATCGCTGACCCCGATGTTTCCAGCACTAAGCTTTAAACCATAGCGGATATCAGGATACCGGTCAGAGCTGATCAGCGTCCGTAATGATTTCGCTGTTCCGTGCTTTGCCTTGACTTCTAATGGAAGCAAACTATGCTGCGTGCGGACAAAGAAATCCTGTTCTAATGTAGAGTCTTCCCGACGATAATAATAAAGGGGAATCGAACATTTGGTCAGTGCTTCCGCAACAATATTCTCATAAAGTGCGCCTTTATATACACCTAAATTCTTATTCACCCGCAAATCTTCCTGGGATTCATCGTCCAGCATGCCGATTAACAGTCCAGTATCCGCAAAATAAAGCTTAAATTTACTATCGTCGCTATTCCCCTTTAATGGAAGTTCAGGAAATTGCAGACAGGTACAACAATTAACGATTCCTGAATCACAAAGCCATTCAATGCATCCACGGTAGTCTTTAAACCGGGCGCCTCGTTCAACTTTAGATAATTGAAATTTTTTATTTTCTTTTGCCAATTGGGAAGGAATATGGTTGAAAACATTTAATATTCGCGTCTGGTCCAGACCGACGGCATATTTCCGAATGTCTTCCTTATAGTCTTCAATGAGCTGCCGCTGAAGATCCAGTGTTCCTTCAAACGTTCCTCTTTCAACATAAGTCCGCACTACCGCAGGCATTCCGCCTAAAATGCAAAAGTCAAGGAACAAGCTGCTATACGTTTCCATTTCAATTAAATTAAATGGTTTTTGATTGATAAGGTGGTTCAGCAATTCCTCTGCGATGGATTCAGAATATCCTTTAGCCCATAAAAATTCTTCAAAATCCAATGAAAATAAGGTGTAATCCGTTTTATATCCTACACTGTTGCTTTCAATTTGCTTATAGTTAATTCCCAATAAAGAACCGCTGCAGATAACGTCGAAACGCCCGTCAATCTTAAAAAATTTTAATGCAGTAGCAATATCAGGATGCGCTTGCAGCTCATCAAAAAAAATCAAAGTTTTCCCAGGAATAAAACGTTTTGACGGATCCATTCTCGAAATATTCTTAATAATCTCTGATGGTTTATATCCATCCTCTGTGATTAAGCGATATTTAGGTTCCTCAACAAAATTAATGACTACAACACTTTCATACGCTGCCTTGGCAAACCGCAGAATGGACTCCGTCTTTCCCACTTGCCGCGGTCCTTTTACAATCAGTGGTTTATGATCAGCCTCTTCTTTCCATGCTATCAGATAGTCGTCGATTTTCCTCTTTAAATAAAGCATAGCGCACCTCCCTTATTAAGATTATACATAATTTCGAGGGATTTATCCATGGCTTGAAACACAAAATATAGCGATTTTCTCATTCATAATCACATAAAAATTAGCGAATTTTATATATAAATTAACACAAAAATGAGGGAATTGATGTTTTTTTCTTTTTCTTTCCCAGACAAGTGGTTGTTCCCCACTTTTTTTCTCAGCAAAAAAGAATCAGGTTCAGCTTGCAAAGCAGAAATCCTGATTCTTTTCCTTTTTCCGATTCAGCTTACAATTCTTCGCCGAGGATCGTCTTCACGGCAACCCGGCCCTGCGTCATCGTGCGGCCGACCGCAACGCCGACGAAGTATTCCGGATAATTGCCCGCAAAGAAGCTGCCTGAACAATCGCCGATTGAATACAAGCCTTCAATGATTTGATGGTTCGTATCATAAACCTGACACTTGCGGTTGATTCGCAGGCCATCGCAAGTGGTCAGCAGACTGCCGCCCAGGAAGCAGCCGTAATACGGCGCGGCCGCGATCGGCCGCATCCGGTACGCCTCTTTGCCAAAATCCTCATCGACGCCCTTCGCGCACAATTCATTGTACCGCTCGACTGTCGCTTTCAGATTATCCGCCGGAATTCCCAGCTTCTCCGCCAGTTCCTCAATCGTATCCGCTTTGAAGATCAAGCCTTGTTCGACATAGCTTTCGATCATCGGTACAATTCCGTCGTTCTTTGCGATATTGACGGAGATCTGAGCGCAGCCGTATTGATCATAGGCCAGGATTGCGTCGGTGATATTGGCGTCCATAATCGCCGCATATACACCGTCGGTTTGTAAAGACGCCGCGTAATTCAGAAAATCATACGGGCAGGATTCATTTGCGAATCGGAAGCCTTCTTTATTGACCTTTAAATGCGGCTGCGTGCCTGGATTAAACTGATAGACCGTGCCTGGGAAAGCGAGGTTGCCCTGCTCATCATCGACATAACCGGCCTTGACGCCCGGCGCGACCAAACCACGGTCAAAGATCATCGGCGCATCGGTCGTGTCCATCTTCGCGCCAGCCCAGATCCCGGCGCGGATGCCCATGCCGGTATCCGGACCATAGTAGCTGTTGGCGGTGACGCATTCGTTGACGATCGGCGCCAGCGCTTTCACCATTTTGGGATTGCCCGGATATCCGCCGGTCGCCAGAATGACGTTTTCAGCATTGATTTTTACATAGGCCCCCTTCGCGTCGGTGAAGATCGCACCGGTAACTTTGCCGCTTTCATTCTGATTCAGCCGTACCAGTGTCATCGAATAATTTACCTGATAGCCTAAATCCTGAATATGCTTCTCCAGGAAGCGATTGCGCTCACAGCCCATCGCTCCTGCGAATTCGCTGCCCTCCGGCGCGCTGACGGTATGCCAGATCGACGGTACATAGTATTCCATATGGTTGCCGCCGACATGATTCTCATGCGCGATGTTGACCGACGCACTTAACCCCAGGCTTTCCAGATAACGGATCATCTCTGCGCTGTTGTTCATCCACATTTTGATGACATCCATATCGCACTTATAGGAAGCGTAGCGGGCGATTTCATTCAACAGCCGATCTTTCTGCACCGTGACCCCGGCCTTTTTCATCGCTTCGGTGTCCAGCGCGCCGATCCAGTGCCGCGTATCGCCGAGCGTTTCATTCTGTTCGCACAGGATGAAATCCATCTTGGCGTCCGCCGCGGTCGCCGCGGCCATCATCCCGCCGTTGCCCGCGCCGATGATCAACAGACTGGTATCCAATGTGGAAGTAATCTGCGAATCCGCGATCTCCGGAGCTTCGCCCAGCCAGTCTTCGGAATCGGCATCTGTGTTTTCATTCAAAGCAGCTGCCAGCCCCTGAGCCTGGGCGATACAGTTGCCAACCGCTTTCTTAATCGCCGGAATAGTGATATCCGCCGTCGCGGCTGTTTCCACATCCACGGATTGTTTCTCGACGATCAGTTTTGCCAGCTCGTCCGCGGCCGCTTTTCCGATTGATTCCGTTTCTCCGTCAGCGGCGATAGTACAATCGGTAATCTTATCCGCTGTGAATGTCATCTCAACCTGAATATAGCTGGAATACCCTTTGACGACTGCGGAATACGTCCCCGGCGTATAGATTCCCTTGCTTGCGCCCGAGGCGTCGTTAACGGCACATCCGCTCAGGCTGACAGCCGCCAGTCCCAGCGCGCCGGCCGCGGCGCCTTTCAGGAAATCCCGGCGGGTTATGTTCTTAGAGCTCATGTTTTTTTCCTCCCTTTTCTCTCGTTGTGTTCATTATTTCACATAACAGGTTGCAAAAGAAGTCTGAATTCCTTATGATGGTTTGTAGGAAAACCTTATAACAAGATCAAAAGATTTCGATACTGAAACGGGAGGAATCAAGGATGCTTAATCATCAGCTGGCAACGTTTATTCAGGTTGCCGAAAACGGCAGTTTTTCCAAAGCAGCCGAGAAGCTCTACATCACGCCCAGCGCCGTGATTCAGCAGATCAACAATCTGGAACAGGAGCTTCAGGTGACTTTGTTCAAGCGGACACGCCACGGAACTCAGCTCACCCCGGCCGGCGACTATCTTTTTCAACAAGCCGGGCCGCTGATTCAGACCTGCCGGGAAATTGAGGAAAATCTGATCCTGATTCATCGCCAGGATCAGCAGAAAATTACGATCGGCACAAGTCTGTTGATGAAATGCCGTGTTTTTTATCCGCTGTGGACGCGGTTTCAAAAGGAAGTATCCGATCAGATCCCCGTTGAACTTCTTGACCTTGCGTTGAATACGGAAGCATACAAAGCCGATCTTATAGAAGGAATTGATGACGGCGAGCCCTGGCAGCACAGCCGCAGCTTCCTGAGTTTGTTCCGGGTCCCGATCGCCGTTGCGGTCGCGCGGGATCATCCGTTAGCGTCCAAAACGTGTTTAACACTTGCGGACATGCGGCCTTATACACTGGTCACGATCCGTTCCAACATGTCTGATGAACTGGATCGTCTGCAGCAGGAAGCCAAAGCGCTCGGCGTTCACGTCGTCGAGGTGCCGCGCTATGATCTCTCTGTTTTCAGCCGCTGCATTGTCCGGCAGGATTGCTTGCAGACGCCGTTGTGCTGGAAGGATATCCATCCTGATCTGGTGACGATTCCCTGCGACTGGGATTATTCATTAGCTTATGGTTTCCATTATGCCAAGAATCCCAGTCCGGCCGTCCAGGAATTTTTACGCTTTGTCCGGCAGGTTGCCGAAACAGAAGTGCTTCACCTTTAAACGTTTTTATAAAACTTCCTATCCAAAAGAAAACCGCGTTGATCAGACTTTTCAATCCGATCAGCGCGGCTGTTTTTATTATCCAAGACAGCACCGTTTTCAGCCTTTCAGCTTTTCACCCGTTTTATAAACAGTGCGGACCTTGCGGACACAGGAAATATCCTGCAGCGGATCGCCTTCTATCGCGATGATATCCGCGACTTTTCCTGCTTCAATCGTGCCGTAGTCCTTCAGCACGCCGATGCAGTCGGCCCCGTTGCGCGTAGAAGCCACGATCGCATCCATCGGCTTCATCCCGTTGGCCACCATCAGTTCCAGCTCAAACGCCGAATTGTTATGGAAGTTATAAGGCGTGCCGGCATCCGTGCCCATCGCGATCTTCACACCACGCTGATAGGCTTTCTTAAAGCTTTCAATATGCGCGTCGACAACCAGATTCGCTTTGCGCAAAACATAATCCTTCATGCCTTTTTCCACACCGGCGTCCAGAATGCAGCGCGGCGCGGCTAACGTTGGAACCAGGTATGTTCCATGTTCGACCATCCAGTCGATGCATTCATCATCCAGGAAAATGCCATGCTCGATGGAGTCGATGCCGGCGTGCAGGGCGTTCTTGATTCCCTGGGTGCCCTGGGCATGCGTCGCGGTTTTGCGGTCGGCCTTGTGCGCCTCGTCAATCGCCGCCTTCATTTCTTCCATCGTCAGCTGCGCACTGCCCGGTTCCACACCCGGGGTCATTACGCCGCCGGTCGCCATGATCTTGATCAGATCCACGCCGTGCTTCAACAGCTCGCGGGCATGCTTGCGGCATTCGTCTGCGCCGTCGGATTCCAGTCCGCTTTTCCAGCCATGGCCGCCGGTCATCGTAATCACCCGGCCGGCACAGAACATGTGCGGTCCAACGACTTTTCCTTCCTCAATGCATTTTTTCATTTCCAGATCATAATATTGCTCCGAGCCCAGCGAACGAACGAACGTCACGCCGCTGTCGATATAATCGTGCGCGTTCTTCATCCCCCACCAAGCTTTTTCCATCGTGGTCAGCGCGTTTTCTTCCTCATCGCTGATGCCCACTGGAGACAAAGAGTGAACATGACAGTTGATCATGCCCGGCATGACGGTCATTTCGCTTAAATCCACCCATTCTTCCTCGTTCTTCCCGTGGAAATCTTCGATCGCGGCAACCCGTCCGTTTTCAACGCAGATGGCCTGGTTCTTTTTTGGTTCAGCGCCAGTGCCGTCGATCAGCGTTCCGGCATGAATCCAGAATTTTTTCATTGATTACTCCCCCTCATTTGTTTTCTTATCTTTCATTATAGCGCATTTTTATTTTCAGACAACTTGAAAATAGTTTCATCAGATCAAACTTCTTTAAGCAATCCCATTTCCTGCTTCCTCGCTAAAGGCTTCAGTCTGAACCTTGAATAAAAAGCTCCCCGGAAGAATTCCAGAGAGCTTCATGGGAGAAAAAAGTTACTGAGCCTTGCCCGCGTTCTGACCGGCAATCATACCGAAGGTGAAGATATCGGCGATCGCGTTGCCGCCCAGACGGTTGCCCGCATGGATACCGCCAGTGACTTCGCCGGCTGCCCATAAGCCTTCGATCGGCTGGCCTTCCGCGTTCAAGACTTCCGCCGAGGTGTTGATGACCACGCCGCCCATCGTGTGGTGCAGCGAAGCCTTCCGCGGCGAGATGACGATACCAACGTTCGGATCGTTCTCGATCGCTTCCAGATCGATCGCGCCGGCCAGGACTTCCTTGCCGAAATCCGGATCGCTCTGATTTTCAACATAGCTGTTGTATTTTTCAATGACCGTGCGCAGCTGTTCTTCCGTAAATGCCGGAGTCGCGCCGCCCGCTGCGGTCTTGGACGCTTCCGCCAGTTCCGCTAAGGTCGAACCATACCAGACATGACCGTTGTCGACCATCGACTGAACAGTCGTGCCGAACAGCCCTTCTTCCAGTGAAGCACCCTTGCACAGACCGTCGGCTTCCTTCAGGCCGCTGCCGGCATAAATGATGTAGAAGATGCCGTTATCCAGCGTCAGCGAAGCCTTCGCCAGAACGTCACGTTCCGCGTATTCGTCGACAAAGCGTTCACCCTGACCGTTGATCCAGATCTGTTCTGAAGCGTCAGCCCAGATGCCGTCGGTCATTGTGCCCTTGATCGGGGAAGAGGAAGGCATCAGCTGGGAAACACCCAGACCCGTCGTATCCGCGCCGATTTCCATCGCCATGACGATGCCGTCGCCGGTGTTGGTGCCGACATTGGTCGTCAAAGTGCGGTCGGTCAGATCATCGCCCCAGTATTCGTCATACTGCTTGACCATCGCCGGATTTGCGCAGTAGCCGCCGCTGGCCAGCACAACGCCGTGTCCAGCTTCTAATGTGACTTCCGTACCGTCGGCTTTTTCAGCCTTAACACCGGTAACGCGGCCGTTGTCATCGACGATCAACGACTTCGCCGCAGTTTCCGTATAAATCGTTACGCCTTCTTTTTCCGCCGCGCTCTGCAGTACCTGAATTAACGGCAGACCTGCGGTGTAAGCATGCGTTCTTGGCCACATGGCGCCTAAAACGGTATACAGCGAATCCCCGGCGCCCGCATGAGAAGCTGTGCCAACGCCGATTGAACCCGCCCAGTCATAAGAATTCAGCGCGCTTTCAGCCAAGGTGCGGGCCAGATCAATGTTCGAAGCGATCCAGCGGCCGTCATTCATCTGGCGCAGTCCGCCCGTATAAATATGCCACATGTGCAAAGAAATCGAATCGAAGCCCGGCATGTCCTTGCCTGCCGTCTTGCCGGCATTCGCCTTATAGAAAGCCTGAATATCGCTCTGCAGCGTGGTCAGGACTTCCGCCCATTCCGGGAATTGATCCAGATGCAGATCTGCGTCGGTTGTCGACAGCGCCAGATAGGAATCCAGCGTATTTTTCTGTGCTTCCGATAAAACGCGTTCCGCCTGCGCTTCCGGGTCAACCGCGTTGAACGCGCCGCCGGCCATCATTGTATCGCCGCCCAGGAAAGAACTTTTTTCAATCAAGATGACCTTTGAGCCTTCCTGCGCTGCCGCGATCGAAGCACTCAGTCCCGCTCCGCCGCCGCCGACAACGACGACGTCCGCAGATAATGTTTCCGCCTCGCCCGCTGCCGCGTGATAAGCGTTTGCCTTCAACGCGCTGAGATCCATGCCGGCGTTGGTCGCCGCCTCTTCAGCCGCCCGCATCAATGCATTGCTGCAAAGCGTCGCACCGGTAACGGTGTCTAAATCAAAGGTCTGATGTTCGACGATCTGTGATGGAATGCGTTCCAGCGCCACATCGGACAGACCTGCGGTTTCATGACATTCAGTCACTTCGGCCTTGGTGATCTTTCCTTCTTCCACTGTCAGCTGGACGCTGACCGGTCCCTGCATGCCCGTTGATGTGCCTGTGAACACTCCGGACATCGTGTCCCCGGTTTTCGCCGGTTCCTGTTTTGGTGTCTGTGAACAGCCGGTCAGACTCATCGTCATCGCCAGAGCCAGAATCACAGAAAGACAAAATTTCTTCATGACTTTCCCTCCTGTTATGAATCGTAAACATTGTAAACCTGTTAGCCGCTTACAGGTCAACAAGTTTGTGAACGAACAAACAGAACAAATGAAAACGGATCCCTCGTAAGATCCGTTTACCGGCAAAATAATCTGGTTTTCAGGTTTATCCCGGCGACTTTTCGGCATATATACAGTCTTCTTCGTCAAGGTTCTCGAAGACGTTTGACGTTGGGAAAGATGACCTCATCTTTCTCCGCTTATATTTCACCCGCCAAACCGATTCCATGAACAAAAACGCCGTTTCTCATGTAACTTAAATAAATCCGGCCGATTATATCCGTACAGATCGGTTTCCCGCGCCGCCGACATTCGTCCAGCAGCGGTTTTAAATCCTGGCAGGTGAGCTGAAACGGATCGGAAACCTCCAACATGTACTGCAGAATCTCGCCGCCTTCTTTTCGTTCCACTTCGGCAGGCAGTTTCAGATTCAGCTTCTTTTTATTGCGTTCCAGAATACCCAGGCCGATACTGACGTCCAGCGGCCGACGCTCCTCGATCACGCTATGCACGCCGATTTTGATCGCAATGTAGGAGAAGGGCATATTCTCAGACAGAATCTCAACCGCCTTCTGCACATCCGGAGTCCTGACGGCCCCAGTTCCAAAATTCCAGACATTATAGCTGTTGTCACGAAACAGTGGAGCCACGCGTTCCCGTCCCTCTTTGATCATCTGAAAATAGGCCTGCATTTCCTTTAACCGCAGCAGTTTAATTTCCTGCCAGCGGATTTGTTCTTCCAGCGACTCAGCATGTGCGCCGACCCATTGATCAATCGCTTCCAACTCCTCATTTTTCGCGTTCAGCGATTCCTGAATGCTCATGTCAAAGCTGCGCAGCATCTGCGCATGATAAATATTCAGGGCGTCCTGCGGTGTAAAATTCCGGTAATTGTTATCCTGCCGTTCTCCCTGAATCAAGCCCATCCGGTCATAATAACGAACCTTACTGCTGACAATCCCCAGCTGATGGGCAAACTCATTGACCTTCATGTATGCCACCTGCAATCTTTCCTCTTTTTAATTTTGTTGATTTCATTATAAAGCATAAACGTAATAAAAATGCTGAAAATCGCATTGATTCCAGCATTTCTGAATTTTTTAAGATTGTAAAATAAGCAGGACAGAATTACCAAAATTCATTTTCAGGCTCATCTGTGATTTCCACCCGCCGGCCGCTGACAAGATCGCTCCAGCCACATTTCCACGCGTGCAGCTTCATCCGGCCCTGAACCGGCCGTGGATTATACAGCGGGTCATTGACGATCGGCCGCTGGATTGACGCCAGATGGACGCGGATTTGATGTGTGCGTCCAGTTTCCAGCTGACAGCGGACCAGCGTCTGTTTCTCCTTCTGCCGGCAGCGCAGCACTTCAACATGGGTCACCGCCGGCTTACCGGTCGGGGAAATTCGATAGGCTTTCGCGTTATGCCGGTCGCGGCCGATCGGTTTATCAAGCGTCAGTCTGTCCTTCGGCTTCATGACGCCGCTGACCACCGCCAGGTACGTTCGGCTGATCTGCTTCTGTGCCAAAGCCTGATCCAGCTTCGGCTGAAAAAACGGACACTTGCTGAAAAGCACGATCCCGCTGGTGCCTTCGTCCAGCCGGTGAATCGGTCGGACCGTGCAATGCTGGCCGGTTCGCAGATAATACGCCGCCACCGCGTTGGCCAGTGTACCGGTCTTCCCTTTCTCATCGGGATGGACGATCATGCCGGCCGGCTTGGACACCGCCAAGATCAGCTCGTCTTCATACAAAATCCTGATCGGGATTGTCCACGGAACAAAATCCGGCTCCTCCTGCTGAAACACCTTCAGCGCCAGCTCGTCGCCGACCTTTACCTTCGCACGCTGTCGAACCGGCTGACCATTCAGCGTAATTTTTCGTTCAATTTCCAGCTTGTAGCGCGCAGCCTTGGAACATCCCCACGGCGCAAGCAATTCCGCGATCGTCTGGCCTTCGGCTTGTGCCGGGATGGAAAACCGCAGCCAGGGGACATCAATCCGCAAGGGCATCATTCCCGGCCTTCCGGAAACAGATAGCCCGCCTGCTCAAACAGCGTATCCAGATCGAGCGGGTTCGGCTTCCATGCCTGCGGCCGCGCTTGCTTTAAGAACGCCTCGGCGCAGGCCGCATGCGCGGCTGCCCCTTTCCACAGCACGCTTTCGTCCAGATCATGCCGGCTGGTATGCACGTCGGCGATGATGCCTTTTTCCTCATTGCGCATGCCTAAGAAGGCGTAAACTCCCGGCATCCGCTGCAAATACAGCGGGAAGCTGTCCGTCCCCATCCACGGCTCAGCCTGAATTACCGCTTCTTTCCCCAACATTTCACGACAGACCTCGGCCGCGGTTTTCGCATAGTCCGCGTCATTGTTCAGCGGGAAACCGGGCGCGTTCAGCTTATCGAAACTTGCCGTGCAGTCGTAGGCTTCGGCGATGTGTTCGACAACATGGCGCAGCTTGGCCTGAAACGCCAGTCCCACTTCCCGGTTATAAAACCGCACCGTGCCCTTAAATACGCAGGTATCCGGCAGAATGTTGGATTTCGTTCCGGATTGAACCAGACCCGTGGAAATCGTCAGCGGCTCAAACGGACTGACCGTGCGCATCCGCAGCGCGTTCAGCGCCTGACCGATCGCCGCATAACAATCAATCGGATTGACGCACAAATCCGGGCGGGAGCCATGCCCGCCGCGTCCCTGCAGCCGCACATGGAAGGAAAACATCCCCGCCATCAGCGGCCCGGCCTGAATTTGCAGCGTCCCGGCCGGAGTATGCGGGGAAACATGCAGACCAAACACGCTGTCCGGTTCGATGCCCGCTTTTTCCAACGCCTTCATGAGATGATAAATATTCATCGTCGCTTCTTCGCCGCGTTCAAAACACAACAGTACCGTGCCTTCCAGAGCCTCCCGGTGGGTCTGAAGCAGCTTGGCCGCCGTCAATAACATCGCGGTATGACCGTCGTGGCCGCAGGCATGCTGGACGCCGGGAATCTCGCTGACGCACGCTTTCTGCGATCCGCCGCCGTTGGTCTTTTCTTCCTGAATCGGCAGCGCGTCGATATCCGCCCTTAACATGACGGTCCGGCCCGGCTTGCCACCCTCGATCCAACCCAGCACCCCACCGTGCTCGACAATCTGCGTGCGGATGCCCTGCGCTTGTAAGAACTGATCAATCAGTGCGACCGTCTGTTCCTCGTGCGAGCTTAATTCCGGATGGCGGTGCAGCTGACGGCGCAGATCGATGCAAAGCTCGCTTAAGCGCTGCGCTTCTTCATTCCATTGAATCGTCATGATCTTCTCCTCGCTTTTTACTATTGCTTTCACTCAGCGACTTCCTGACAGGCCGAAGCTTTATGCAATGATCAGGAAGTCTTTGCTTTTTCTTTGATCGCAAGCGTTCGCTTTAACTTAGCGGACGCAGTCGGCATAGAAATCAAACACTTGCTGCTCAGTCGGGAACCGGGCGATCAGAACTTCGTCGCCCATCGCTTCCGCCAGCGCCGGATCCATCGCGATCCGCTGGATGATTGCGCCTTGATACCGTTCGATGATCCATTCCATTGAATGCTGATACGATTGTTCCTTGCGCCGTCCGACAAACACGCTGGAATACGGGCGTTCCGGGTTGTAGCAAGGCTCGTGATCGATCAGGGTATCGGCCCAGATCTGATAGATGTCGATATCGTTGGCATAGTCGATCATGTCCGGCAGAAATCCTCCCGGCGGACGCATGTTAACCTCTAAGCCGATGATGTCGCCCTGCCGTCCCAGCCCTTCCTGATCGCAGTCCAGACGGAAGAATTCCAGATGGAAAAACCGGTCGCGCACGCCGAAAGCCTGCAATGTCCGCTCGCCTGCGCTGCGCAGATCGTCCGGCACCGTTTTCAGCGAATAACAGCCGATCGGCTGCTTCTCGTTGACCGAATCCATGACTGAACCGAGGTAGACATGACTGGTCGCAAAGACGACCTTGCCCTGGTTGTTGATAATCCCATCGAACGTGCAGACCGTGCCGTGGACAAATTCCTCGACGATCATTCCGGAGTGCATCGTTTTTAACATCTGCTCGAGCTCCTCCGCGTTGTGGATCCGCATCGTGTCGCTCGCCCCCACGCCGCGGTCCGGCTTGGCGACTAAGGAATAGTTCACCTTTTTGGCAAACTCGCGGATCTCGGCTTTATCTTCGCTGATCAGCCAGCGCGCGGCCGGCACGCCCGCTTCGGCGTATTTTGCCTTCATCAGCGATTTGTGCTGACAGACGTGAAGCTGCTTGGGAAACATGCCGGTCGTGACGTGAAACAGCTCGCGCAGCTCGGCGTCCAGATTCAGCCAGTATTCGTTATTCGATTCGATCCAGTCGATCTTGCCGTACTTCCATGTGAAATAACCGCAGGCCCGGATCATCGCATCCCGATCGGTCATCGAGTAGACGCAGACCACATCGTCCAGCACTGCCCGCAGTGTTTCCGGCAAGGATTCCACCGGCGTGTCGACAATCCCCAGCACGCGCACGCCGCGATTTTTCAAAGCCCGCGCAAACAGCCAGTAATTGGATGGGAAATGCGGTGAGATCAATACGAAATTTATCATTCTGTTTCCTCCCAACACCGCTGCAGGATGCCTAATTCTTCCATCCAGACCGGTGTTTCTTCTTCCCAGCACGCCTCGCAATGCGTCCCTTCCGGGTAGCAATGCAGATAAACCGACGCTTTGTCCTCCAGAATCCGCTGGATCGTCAGGTTGTCGGCCGTGACCTGCGCCAGTTCTTCCTGGGTGCCGGTTTCCATACCGCCCCAGCTGATATAAAACTGCGTGTCTTCCTCGATCCAGGCTTCGTCAAGATCCTCGCACAATGGCTCCATGACCAGTCCCAGATACGGCGACAGACAGGCAGCCCGGCTGTAAACCGAGCTGTAACGGCCGCCGGCGTACAAGGCCATCAGACCGCCCATCGAGCTGCCGCCGATAAACGTATGTTCCCGATCCGTCAGCACCGGCAGGTTCTCGTCCACCCATTCTTTTAACTCGCCGCTCATCCAGTCCAGCAGCAGCTCGCCCTGTCCCTGTACCTCGCCCCAGACGGGATCGGCGAAATCGTAAGGGGAAAACTCCCACAGACGGCGGTTGCCCTCATGGTTGCATTCGAGGCCGACGACGATCAACGGCAGTCCGGTTTGATCAAGGTAGTCCTTCAATCCCCAGCTTTTGCCATAGGTCGCATCCTCGTCGACAAACAGATTGTGGCCGTCAAACATATACAGCACCGGCACCTTTTGGCCCGGCGTCAGTCCGTCGGGAATATACAGATGGAGCGTCCGCGCTTCGTCCAGCGGCGTAATCCATGTTTCCTGTTGAATAAGCATCTCTGTGATCCTCTTTTCTAGCCGGGAAGTCCCGGCCTGACGTTTTCATTGTAGTGAATTTTTAATCGGAGCGCAAGCCTGAAAACCGCGGGAAAGAATCAGAAACCGCCGGAACACAGCCCGGCGGTCAGATTCAGAATATTAACAAAGACGGCTGATGAAATACGGGAATTGTCTGCGCCACCATGGCCAGTCGTGAACCGCGTCGCTGCCCCAGTAATCGATCCAGGCCGGGATATTTTTATAGCCTAACAGTTCCTGCATCCGGCGGGTGTCCTGCTGGGCTTCCTGTTCCCAATCGCCCTGACCGCAGCACAGCACGATGTCGCAATGCCGGTATTTTTCCACATACGGATGATCAGCCGGCATCTGATCGAGATAGTCGATCGTGGAGTTGTTGTAAACCAGATCGTCCATGTAGCCGCCGAAGTACCACTTACTGGAATAAATGCCGCTTAAGCCGATCGTGCCGTTGAACAGATCCGGCCAGCGGA
This sequence comes from Holdemania sp., assembly GCF_986127675.1. Taxonomy (NCBI): domain Bacteria; kingdom Bacillati; phylum Bacillota; class Erysipelotrichia; order Erysipelotrichales; family Erysipelotrichaceae; genus Holdemania; species Holdemania sp. Next base: position 17,854 of record NZ_CFQZWI010000013.1, read on the forward strand.
ACATGAAATTCACAGCGTGAAGCGCCCCCAGACTGCAGCCGGTCGTCAGAATCCCGCCGGCCCGCCGGCCGTCGTTGGACCACTGATTGATCTCAAGGATCCGCGGCGCCAGCTCTTCCACGATGTAGCGGGCATAAGCCTCGTGGCGCTCGATCCGGCCGCGGCATTCGCGGTCGAAGGCCGCCCAGGTCTCCCAGTCGATGCTGTCGCAGGTAAACAGCTGCAGCCGGCCCTGTTCAAGCAGATCCTGCACAGCCCCGACCATCCCGAAATTTTCAAAATCATAGAACCGGCCGCTCTGCGCCGGAAATACCAGACAGGGCCGCCCGGCATGACCGTAAACCTTGAATTCCATCATCCGGTCAAGATGATAGCTGTATTCGTTATAATACGCTGTATGCATGTTTTCTACTCCTTGGTCATGGTAAAGCTGACGAATTCCATCATGTCGTCAACATCCGCGAAACGGGCGGTGATCATGTCGTTGCCCATCGCCGGGGCTAAGACCTCCGGCATCGTTTCCGCCATCACGATCGCGTCGTGGTAACGTTCATGCACCTCGGCGAGAGTATGCCGGTAAGCCAGACGGTGACGGCGGCCTGTATAAACGCAATAATACGGCCGGTGCGAAGGATCGAAATACCCATGATCATACGCAACCATGTTCGCCCAGATTTTATAGACGTCGATATCGTTGGCATAGTTCATCATGTCCGGGGTATAGCCTCCCGGCGGACGCATGTTGACTTCCAGGCCGATCAGATCGCCCCGCTTGCCCAGTCCTTCCTTATCTTCAGTCAGGCGGAAAAACTCGCAGTGGAAAAAACGGCTCTGGGTCGGGAAGGCGGCGATCACGCGCCGTCCGGCATCCTTGAGATCTTCCGGGATTTGACGCACGGAATAATAATAGATGTCCTCCTCATGATTGACGATTTCCATGATCGGCCGCGGGAACACATGCGACGTCTCAAAGATCGGCTCGCGCTCGCGGTTGGCGATGCCGTCGTAGGATTCAATCGAGCCCGGCACGTATTCTTCCATGATGTACTGCGTTTCCGGCAGATGATCGTAGAATTCATGCAGCTGCGCTTGGTTTTCCAGCTTGTAGGTCGCGTTGGCGCCCACGCCGTTGTCCGGTTTGACGACAACCGGATAGCCCGTCTGCGCGACAAATGCCAGTCCGGCTTCCCGCTCGGACACCAGATGCCAGCGTGCCGTGCGGACTCCGGCTTTTTCATACAGCGCCTTCATCTGGCTCTTGTATTTAATGAAGGAAATCGCCTCGTTGCGCACGCCGCTGGTCACGTTGAAATCCGTGCGCAGCCGGGCGTCCTGCATCAGCCAGTATTCGTTGTTGGATTCGATCCAGTCGATCTTGCCATAGCGGAACGCAAAAAAAGCGCAGGCTTTATACACCTCTTCATAGTTTTCCAGACTTGAAACTTTGTAGTATTCCTGTAAGTTCTGCTTGAGGTTGTCTTCAAGCTGCTCGTATGGAGCATCCCCGATTCCCAGCACACGGACGCCGTTCTGTTTCAGACAACGGCAAAAGTTCCAATACGTCTTGGGAAAGTTCGGCGATATAAAAATAAAATTCATGGATATTCCCCACCTTTGTTCAAGTTTCATTGTAGCAGAATCGAACGTTTTTTTAAATTGATTAAGCGGCAAAAATACCAGAATTCTGAAATAACTTGCTGAAAGAAATGAAAGAAGATGAAATCATCAAGGATACTGAAAACCCATCGTACTGTTCAAAGCGGGAAATGAAGCCATCGTCACAGGATAAAACAAGAAACGATCCGCGTTTTTTTAGCGGATCGCCCGTTCTCCAGGGAATCGTCTGATTCTCATGTCTCTGATTTTTGTTGATTTCAGCAAGTTTCTTCCTTTTATTTTCCCTTCAACCAGCTTACCCCAGATTGGCCGCCGTCAGGCGTTTGCGCATTAAATCCGGATCCGTACAGGCCAATAGCGCGGTCTCCTTTGTGATCCGGCCGGCCTTCAGCAAATTCAACAGACTGGCGTCCATCGTGATCATGCCCTCCCGGGCGTTAGCCTGAATCGTGTTGTCGATCTGATGGATCTTATTCTCGCGAATCTGCGTCTGGACGGCATTGTTGACCTTCATGATCTCAAAGGCCGGTATCAAGCCGCCCCCAACCGCCGGAATCAGCTGCTGGGAGACGATCGCCTGCAGCACCATCGACAGCTGCACGCGGATCTGTTGCTGCTTCTCGGCCGGGAACACGTCAATAATCCGGTTGATCGTATTCGCCGCGCCGGTTGTGTGCAGCGAGGAAAAGACCAGATGCCCTGTTTCCGCCGCTGACAACACTGTCTGCATCGTTTCCAGTTCGCGCATTTCCCCGACCAGAATCACATCCGGCGCTTCCCGCAGCGCCGCGGTCAGAGCGTGGATATAATCGGGCGTATCCTGACCAATTTCACGCTGGCTGACAATGCTTTTCTGATGCCGGTGGAGCACTTCAATCGGATCCTCAATCGTGATGATATGCCCGCTGCGGCTATGGTTGATCGCGTCGATCAGACAGGCCAGCGTCGTGGACTTGCCGCTGCCGGCCGCCCCGGTGATCAGCACCAGCCCCTTTTTCAATTCGGAAAACGCCAGGATTTCCGGTCCGATATGCAGCTCATTCGCATCCGGCAAAACGAACCGCACGACCCGTAGCACCGCCGCTAACGATCCGCGCTGACGATAAACATTGACGCGGAAGCGCCCCATCTGAGAAAGCGAAAAGGAAAAATCATCCTCGCCCGTCTGATGTAGCCGGTCCATCGTCCGATTCTGGCTCAATTTAAAAATTTCCTGAATCAACGCTTCGGTCATCGCCGGCGTCAGCCGCTGATCATCCAGCTGAATCATTTCACCGTTAATTTTTATCGTCAGCGGTGTCCCGGCGACAATAAAAATATCCGAAGCCCGGCGGTCGACCGCCTGCCGCAATATCGTTGGACAGTCCATCAGCGTTCCTCCTTTTCCATTTCCGTTTCACTGTAATGCGCCTGCACCCGGCTGATCGCTTTATCGCTCAGCTGCAGCTGCGCGTTAGCCTGAACATAGGACAATACCGCGAAGGTTGTCATGCACAACAGACAAAATAACATCAATAACGGTGCGATCCCCGTGCCGATATGCACCGCGGTTTGGGTTTCCTGACGATGACTCATGACTTCCCGCCTCCTGTGATCGGACCGATTTCCACCAGAATCCGGCCATCCTTCACCCGCACGACACGCAGGACGGCGGCTTTTTCTTCATTGTGGACCGATCGTTCAATTTCAATCTGATAAACGCCGTTTTCCTGCAGTTTTCCACTCTCGTCACTCTGCCACAGACAGGCCTCGGGTTCACATTGCTGCGGCCACAGCGTGGTCAGCGATACATCGGAATGAGTCCGCAGCTGTTCGGCCAGCGGCTGGGCCAACCGCAGCGCCTGATTCTGATCCAGCGCTAAATGATGCCTGGCGCTGGCCAGCGCGAACAAGCGTACGCACAGCACGGAACCCAGGGCAAAGCAGAGAATCACAAACAACAGCTCGCTGAGGAAATAAAACGAGCTGGAACGCTGCCGTATTTTCATTCCGCATCCTCCTTCAGCTCAAGGCTCAGCGTGGCGATTCCCGATTCGCCCTGCCATTGCACCTGCAGCGACGATCCCTGCAGCTCAAAGCGAATCGGCGCCGAAGCCGCCAATTTCTCCCCGGCGCTCAAATCCAGCGGCCTGTTGGCGCCCATCAGCAGTTCCATCAGCTGACCCTCCTGAACATAGAACACCGTTTCATACGTCCGTCCGTCAATTTCTTCCCGGATCATGAGACACTCCTGATCTCCGATCCGCTGCACGCGCACCTGATCGCCGCGGACGCCCTGCAGCCGATTGAACAACACCAGATAGGGCAGCTGCACCTGGTCATCCTGCCGCTGTTCCCGCAGCATCCGCTGATAAAAGGAAGCGCACCGCTCGATCGTCACAAACGAACAGCCGACAAACAACGTCAATAACAGAAGCATAAAGACCATTTCCGTCACAGACCGCTTCATCGCGCCGCCCCCTTCCGGTAAACCGCGACGTCCGGCTTCATATTGGAGCCGAGCGATTGATAAAACACATTGTATTTCCCATGGTCGATGACGACTCCATAGTTTTGTTCCAGATAACTCACGTCCTCAGGATAACTTCCCTCCAACGCATAGCACAGCACCGCCGCCTGTTCGATCCGCTGCTCGATCAGCTGCGCTTCTTCATTCCGGATCTGTCCCGAGGTCTGGTTCAGAGAACGAACGATCCCCCAGAAAAGCGCCGCGAAGATCAGAATAATGGCTGTGATTTTTCCCAGCTTCTTCATCGGGTTACCCAATGCTGGACATGATGTTCATCAGCGGCAGCATCACGGAAAGCAGAATCGCCCCGACGATCACCGAAAGCAGCACGATCATCAGCGGTTCGATCGTATTTAAGAACTGGTTCACGGCGGTTTCAGTATCGTCGTCATAGCGCTCGGCTACCTGCGCGATCATCTCATCGCCCCGCCCAGCCCGCAGGCCGATGCCGATCATCCGGGCATAAGCTTCTTTAAACAATCCACAATCCAGCAAGGCCCGGTCGAAGTTTTCGCCCTCGTCCATTTTCTGCATGCAGGCGCGAATCTGTTTTTGCACTCCCGGATGCTCGATCAGCGTTTCCAATCCCTGCAGCGCTTCGCTGATCTCTACACCGCTGCGGGTAAACAAGGACAACGCGAACGCCGCCTGCGCCAGCGACAGCTCACGGCACACGCCGCTGATCAGCGGGACACGGGCAAACAGCGCCGTCAACGACAGCTGCGGATTGCGGAAATGGCGTATGGCAATCACCGCCGCACCGATCAAGGCCAGCCCGGAAATCACCGCTGCCGCGATGATTAAGCCTGACCCTGCCCGCATCAGCACCTGTGCCGATACCGGCAGCGAAATACCGAGATTGTGCAGCACTTCATCAAAGACCGGCAGCACCTTAAATAAGATCACGCCGACGACGACCATCACCATGATCAGAAGGATCAGCGGGTAAGTCAGCGCGTTCTTCAAATTAATCCGGATCTTTTCCATGCGCTGATAATACTGCGCCAGCGCTTCCAGCACCTGATCCAGATAGCCGGTCTGTTCCCCGATCCGCACCATCCGGACCATGTAGGAGTCAAACGCTTCCGTCCGTTTTAGACTGTCCGCCAACGTTTCGCCCAGCTCTATTTCATTTTTGATTTTTAACAGCGCGTCATGCAGACCGACGTCTGGCTGATCGTTCGCCACCACACCTAATCCGTCTTCTGCCGATAAGCCCGAGCTGATCATCATCGCCAGTTGCTGGCACAACAGCGCGCATTCATTCCCGGAGATTTTTTTCATGTTTTTTCCCCCTTTAATAGCGATATTTATCCTGATACTGTCCAGTGTATTTCATCTGCGTCGACGCGTAGGTCGGATCCATTCGCGTCCAGGTTTCTTTTTCAAAATAGATTTCCGGATTGATCCAGCCGGCCCCGCGGACATACACCTCGACCCAGGCATGGTAACCCTCGTCGACATAGCCGGTGATCAGGCGGGTCGGAATCTGCTGGACACGCAGCATCGTGCTCATCAGGGCGGCGTAGTCGAAACAGATGCCTTTGCCCTGGGACAGCGTGTCGTCGACAACCGGCAGGACATACTGATCTTTGACTTCCTCGGCCTTGTCCCAATCATAGCTGACATGCTTGACCACAAAGTTGTAAATTGTCAGCACCCGTTCCAGCTCAGTCCGGCAATCCTGCGTCAAATCGAACGATTTCAGAACGCTCGCCGACTGCGGCGAGTAGTTTACAATCTGGTTGGGATAAAGAAACGGCAGGGTCTCCTCACTCAGTCTGACGTCGAACGTCTGCTTGAACAAGACGGCATATCTTGAGCCTTCGATATTCTCATACCCCCGGATTTCGTATTGTCCGCTGCCCAGTGTCAGAGGGTAGGTGATGTAATTTCCGTCCTGATCAATATCATAGGGATATTCCTCGCCGTCTTTGATGATTTTTAACTTTAAGCGGCGATGATCAAAACGCAGGGTTTTCACCATAATGTAGCCCTGATCGGTGTGACTGGCGTCAATCTGGATCAAATCGTCGCCCAAAATCACGTTTCCGGAAGCTTCCGGAAGATGAATTCCCGCGAGGGTGGGAGCGGGGGTTTCCTCGATCGGCGTCGGGTATTCCTGCGTTGAAGAAGGCTTGCCAGAGGAGCTGCAGGCCGACAGCAGTAACGCCAAAACGAGCCATCTGCGTATTTTCAAAATCGGCACTCCTCCTTTTTCCTGTTTCATTATAGCACAATCCAACCCCTTCCCAAACGGCGGAGTTTGCGCGTGGAATGGAAGAAAAACAAAATCCGCATATCGACGGCGTATGCGGTTGAAAAGTTCGGATATTCTAACGATTTGCACGCAATCGGTTCTGACTGACGGTAAGCCGGGCTTCGCCCACTTCGACGGTTAATTCCGCCAGAGGATCCAGGACGATCGTCAGCTGAACATCGTCAAGATCGCTGGTCAGCGACTGCCGGAATATCAAAGCGGAGCCTTTGTGAATACGGACATGGGATAAGTCCAGCGGCAGCGGCTTCTTGTTTTGATAGCCGGTGCAGACAACCGTCATCGTGCCGTCCTGGTTTTCTTCCACGCTTCCCAATTTCAGCACAACCTTATCTTTCTTCACCATCACCCGCAGGACGGCGGCCAGTCCGACCGCTAGAATGCCCCAGCCTAACAGCCATCCCCAGCCGATGTTCCATGTCGGATTGGAATGAGAAACAGACGTAAAAAGGATTCCGCGCATGCCTGAACCGTTTGATGGCAGCACCAGGCAACTGCTTTCGAATCCGGCAAAACTCATCATAGTCAACAATCTGTGCATCATCACGGCAGGCCACCCTTTCTTTTTTCTTTATTATGCGGGAAGTGGGTTAGAAATCCGTTAGATAACGCGGTTTTCAGAGAATTATTTTACTTTGTGTCAATTTGCGGGTGTTTTCTCGTTCAATAGCTCAAAGTCATAATGGAGACGGCAGCGGGAAGACGCGATTTTTTTATAAAACCGCCGGGTCAGCCGATCCATCACCAATGCAATATCGCTCTTTTCTTTTACAGTCATCAGAATTCCGAACTGCGTCTTGCTGAAGCGGGTATAAACGTCGTTAGCCCGCAACCCGGAGCGGATGATGCGGTTGAGCAGATCGCCGCAGTCCTGCGCGGACAACTCAGCGTCCGTGACTTTCAGATGCGTAATTACCAGCACGATCGGCGCCGTGCTGCGCCGGGCTTCCAGACGTTTGTTTTGGACCAGCTTGGCAAAAACCGGCCGCTCGCAATAGAACGCCGCAGGCTCGCTGGTTCCTTCCAGTTCCGACAGATAATCCAGCGGCGTCAGTTCCTTATCCTCGTTATCCGCTTTAATGAAGTAAACCAGCGACTGACTCTTCCCCTGAAACTCCATTCCGAATTCCTTGTAGAAAGAATCGGAAATCTTTTCATAATGTTGAATGGCGCGGGCATATTTCTTTTGATCAAGAAGAATTTTCAATTGAGTTGATCCTGATATAAATCCTGCTGGAGGGCTTTCAGCAGCAGGGTTTCCGCCTGAGCTTCATGGTGAAGGTCGGCCAGCGACTGGGCTGCGGCCTGGACCCGCTGCAGATACAGCTGCCAGTATTGCTCACGATAGGTATAGATCCAGCTCTGGTCCAAGCCGGGCAGAAACTCGCCCGGATATAATTCTGCCAGCGCTTGCGCGTAATCGGAGTCAATCGTCAAAGGATCCAGCGGTTTATTCAGCTCATCAATATCCAGCGTCAGCTCGGAACAGGCAAAGCTGTAACCGCCCCGCTGCGTCACAATCCAATCGGCCGCTCCCGCCACCGGCAGCTCCTCCAGACATTTCCGCAGCCTGTGGACTGTAAATTTCATGGCATTGAGGGGATTTTTGGAGTCTTCCCAAAACAATTCGATCAGTCGTTCTTTGGTTACCAGAGTTCCGTGATTGAGGCAAAGGCAGGCGAGAAACGCCGCTGTCTGCTTGCCCAGCAACGCAACAAGATCGATCGTCTGGTCGTTTGTTTTTAAGATAAAACCGCCAAGCATCTGAATTTTAATTCTATTCATTCGTCTGCCTCCCAGAATTTTTAATCTCTCATTAATTATATTATAATTCCAGGATTTTTACTAATAACATTGTCTTACTTTTATGAAATTTTTCAGGTGTTCTTTGGTCTCAGCGCTTTCTTGATCCGGCGAAAAAAGCAAATAAAAACAGCGGAACTTTGGAATGCGGGCATTATGGTATGAGACCTCACCGGCAGAGTTGGTTATTTGCCTTCTCTACCTGAGAGGGGACATGCCTATCCCGCTCCAAAGCGACGCTGTTTTATTATCCCAGGATAAAGTGGTTCAGTGCCCCAAACAGTCCTGCGCTGGCTAAGCCCATAATGACGCCGGCCAGTAAGACGCCGCCCATCACGGCTAAGACGCTGGACTTAAAATTCATGTCCAGAAAGCTTGCCGCCAACGTTCCCGTCCAGGCGCCGGTGCCCGGCAGCGGGATGCCGACGAACAGCAGCAGTGCAACAAACAGACCGCGACCGGCTTTTTCCTGAAGCTTTTTGCCGCCTTTTTCACCTTTGTCCAGACAATAAGTAAAGAACTTGCCGATAACCGGCTTATCCGCGCCCCAGATCAGAACCTTCCGGGCAAATAGATAGATAAACGGTACAGGAATCATATTGCCGACAATCGCAACAATATAAGAGGACCACAGCGGCATGCCAAACGCCTGAGAATATGGGATGGCGCCGCGCAGCTCAATCAGGGGTACCATGGATATCAGAAAGACAAGAAAATATTTTTTTACCACATTCAGCACTCCAATTCTTTTCGTTATTTACAGCATTGCCATTGTACACGAATTCAAACTAAGTTACAAGGCAAAATGGCTTTTCTTAAGGGATTCTTAGAAATTTCCAGGCTGGTTTCTAACAAAAGGAATGGCATAAAAATAAGAAATAACGATCATCCTGATTAGGGATCGTTATTGTTTCTCACTTCCAAACTTCCGGTATTTGTAAAACATTATAATCCTGATCAATTCCAGTTTGGAGTTTAAATTCACTCTTCATTGATGCAGCCTGCGTTGTTAACACCATCCCAAAACGATTAATCCTGCTTATTTCTCCAATCTTGAATTACTCCGTTAGAATTCGGATTATGCCCATCTTCCCAAGCTTGCAAAAATCTCAATCTTCTGCAATTTTTGTCCGTAAAAATAAATTCGTCTTTAAAATTTATTACGTAAATGTCTATATCCATTCTTTTGCCGTGTCTTGTTTCTTTTATTGGCTTTTTCGATGTGAGTACACGATCCTTCGTTTTATCTTAGAACATCGATTCATCATTGTATGTTTTTAACCGTTGATATGTTTTCTAACAGACTTATACCGCATCTCTTCAGCAAAAAAAAATTCATGCTTCCACTCTTGAAAAGTGCTTATTAAGCCTTTTTCCGTATTTCCACTTCTGTATTTTTAACATAAGACAACGCACATAACGTGGCTTGAGAGTGTGATTGGGATTTCAAAAGGCTTATTTCATTTTAATCTTCGCTATAAATTCTTACTCAATTACTTTCCACTAACCAGTCTTGCCACAGCATCTTATGGCCTAACCTCTCAATTTCTTCTTACTGCCACAATATGTCATCTTAATCACCGTCTCCACATGCGGTGTATTGGGAAACATGTCAAACGGAATCACGGTTTTCACTTCATACAAATCCATCAATTCCTTCAAGTTTTTCCCCAGCGTCGCCGGGTTGCAGGAAATATACACAATCTGCTTCGGCTGACACTGCCGCAAACTTTCGATCATCGCGCCGTCCAGTCCCGTCCGCGGCGGATCGACGACAACTGCGTCAATTTTCGTCCGGCGGATCAGCTTCTTCATTTCCTTCGCCGCATCGCCGCATACAAACCGCACGTTCTCCGCCTGATTCAGCCGGGCGTTTTCCTTCGCGTTTTCCACTGCTTCGGGAACGAACTCGATTCCGATGATCGTTTTCGCCTTCTCTTTCAACATCAGCGAAATGCCGCCGACGCCGCTGTAAGCTTCGACTAACGTATCGCACGGTTCGATCAGCGACGCGGCCATCCGCATCATCTGCAATGCCTGCGGCCGGTTCAGCTGAAAGAAAGAAGCGCAGGAAAGCGACAGCCGCACATCGCCGAACTGCACCGGCAGCCGGTCTTCCCCAGCCAGCAGCGACCACCGATTGGAAAATAACTGGCGTGTCCGTTTATCCGGATTGATATTCTGCATGATGCAGGTCATCCCCGGAATCGCCTTGAGCTTTTCTATGAACTCCTTAGGCAGGGAATCCTCCCCACTCACCAGCACGCACTGGTACTGCCCGTCAAATCCCCGCAATACCAACGTGCGCAATCCTGTTCCCCTTTTTGGATCATAGGCCTTGAGCCGGAACTGATTGGCCAGCGCCAGAACCTGCTTGCGCAACGCTTCCAGATCCGGGTCATGAATGAGACAATGAGCGATCGGCATCACGCGGTTGCTTCCTTCTTCAAACAGACCGTTCACCAGTCTGCCCCGTTCTTCCCGGATCGGCAGCTTGCACTGATTGCGGTAGCCCAATCCTGACGGACTGGCGATGACCGGCTGCACCTTACCGCGGGGAAGGCCCGCATACTTGATCAGCGCTTCCTGCACCAGCTCCCGCTTTACCTGCAGCTGGGCTTCCGGTTTCAGAATCATGAATGGACATCCCGAACAGCGCCCCTGCACCGGACACTGCGGTTTTACCCGCTGCGGACTATCATTCAGTCTTTTGACAACCTGTCCTTTCGCATACCGCGGCTGCGAGTCGAGGAGAACAATCTCGGCCGCCTCCCCCGGCAGCAGCTGATCGACGAACACCGGCTTTCCTTCCAGATAAGCGATTCCCTCGCCGTTGATCCCGATCTTTTTCGCCGTCACCGTCACGGTGCGGTCTCGATGCTTCTCCATAATGATAGCCTCCCTCTATTTTAATAATGAAAACGGAAATATCTTTTCCAGAATTTTAACCGCTGTCACATAATGCTTCAGCGGCTGAACCATATCTTTTTCCACAAACACCTGATTAACGCAGAACCCCAGATAGATGATCGAGGCGATGATATAGACGCTCAGAAACAAAATCACCATCGACGACAACGGGCCGTAAATTGATTCGTAATGGGTGAAATGATTGATGACAAAAAAGAAAAACGTACCGAGCAGCGACATGCAGACCGTCGTAAACAAAGCTCCCGGGGCCACCGCGCGCCATTGGTAATTACGAAACGACAACAGCCGGTAAAAGATACAGAACCCCACGAACAACACGGCAATCTGCGTCAGCAATCCGGTAAATGGAAATTGCTGGAGAACGAAGACCATCAGCCCCAGACTGGCCAGCAGCACGACGAAGTCGATCAGCGATACGCCGCGCATGAACCACTGCGGCAGCGCCACTTCATCCAGATGAGCGGAAATCATCAGGAAGGAATAAATCGCCCGCGACGCCACCCACAAAGAAACGACGATAAAGAAGATCAGCGGAATCAGTTCCACCGGCGAATTGCCTAAGAAAAAATCAATGAACGGACTCAGCAGATCCTGCGGGATATACTGCTCCGCAAAATCAAGAATACTTGCCAGACCCTCGGGCGAACGACGGAAAAACACGACCAGCAGCGCTGTCAGCGGCGCAAGCGCCAATAACAGCGAATACGCCAGCGCGTAAACGAATGTCGTACCGTCATACGAAGTAAACATTTCATAAACCTGCAGGATCTTTTTCATCGCGTTCTCCTTTATCCGATCTTCCCTCTATTTTACCATCGCCGCCGTCAAACGAACAGCCATTTCCCTGAAAAGAAAGCCAGACTCCAAATGGGCCTGACTCCCTTTCGTATGCTTCTTGATTCCCCATGTCTCACAGGGCAAGTTTGCCTATTTCAACAGACTTAAATTGGTATCCGTACAGAAGTTATCCACACTGTAAAGAATCAGGATCCGGTCAGCCCCCATCTGCTGGGCCAGCTGCGACATCGGCATCCGGTAGTAACGCAGATCGGCCATCGTGATCTGACTGAAATGCGGCGCCAGATATGGCGTCAGCACATGCGCGTAGGAATCCTTGATCACGAGCAATTTCTCTGCGGATGCGCTCGAGGTTGTGATTTCAACTAAAGCGTGGTTGCCGTCAAGATAGGTCATGTACTTGTCTTTTTCATCCAACCGTTGATCGCTGAACAGCGAAGTCTGCGCTTCGCCGCTTTGATCATAAACGACCTGCACGTCGAAGGGAAAAGTATAGGTCCACGTCCAGATTGGATCGCCTGGATGCCAGAATGCACCGGAGCGGGAATACTGCGTCCCCTTGAACCCCTCGGCCGCTCGCTGATAGATGAAGTCTTCGCCGGGCTTCAGCGGTTCTTCATTCCAGGCCGTCATCAATGCTTCATAGCCCGCCCAGGCCCCCTGCGCCGTCCAGTGATGGTCGGTTTTAAAATACAAGGTTTCATCCGCATTCAGCTGTGTTTTCCTGGCTTGCAGCGCGGCGCGGACGTCGACAATTTGAACGCCCGTCAGCTGACTTTCCAGAACGTCGATCAACACGTCCTGATCGGTATTGTACGCTCCCGGCGGCAGATTCTCCTTTTCCATCAGGGCCGCGGTCGGCACCAGCATGACGCTGATTGGAATCTCCGACTGCGCGGCAAAGGCGTTGATCTTGGCGATGTTCTTCGCACTTTGCGTCCTGTCCACAACATCCACCTGACCGATCAGCCAGTCCTCGCGTCCGAAATAAACATTCTGATTTTCAATTTTGCCCAGTGCGCGCTCCCCTGCCGCTTTCACGCCGATCCACAGATCCCGGGCGATAAACTGATCTGTAAACCACTCCTCCAGATCCGTCGTGTAATCATCAAAGAAAAACCGTTTCCAGCTGAACTCGGGAAACTGCGCCAGCACCCGGTTTTCCGCGTCCGAGAAGGTCCGCTGGGGAGAAAACAGATTTAAAATTGTGAAACAGCCCAGAAAACCGCAGAAAATAACGATCATCGCTGTCCGTGTTCCTTTTTTCATTACTGCTTTCTCCTTTCTAAAACCGGAAATATAAGAACGGATTGTACGAAGCGTCGACCAGATACGCCGTGCAGAGAATTAATCCCGCCCCGATCAATAACGGCATCACGCCTTCCCAGCAACGCCCGCGGATCTTCGTTTCGTAAAGCTGATGACCCAGCGGCGTGCTGGCCAGAATCATGATGACCAAAAGCAAGCCGTAGTCCCGCAGATAGAACAACGTCCGGGCGTTGATCAGACTCACCGCCCCCCAGCCGAACATCATCTTCAGATAGGCTAACCCGGCATCCAGATCGGTAAAGGCAAACAGCACCCAGCCAAGCAGAATCAGCACCAGCGCGTAGCCATGCTGAAGCACTCCCGGCAGCCGTTCCAGAACCGGCTTGAGAAGAAATTTCTCCAGAATCAGGATCACGCCGAAGTAGATTCCCCAAAGCATGAAATTCCAGCTTGCGCCATGCCAGAAACCCGTCAGCAGCCAGACGATCATCAGGTTGCGGATCTGCTTTCCCAGGCCGTGCCGGCTGCCGCCTAAAGGGATATAAACATAATCGCGGAACCACGTGCTTAACGATATATGCCAGCGCCGCCAGAATTCTGTGATCGAACGGGAGATATATGGATAGTTGAAGTTTTCCAGAAATTCAAAGCCCAGCATTTTGCCCAGGCCGATCGCCATGTCGCTGTAACCGCTGAAATCAAAATAGATTTGAAAGGCGAACGCGATGATGCCCAACCAGGCCCCGGCCACACTCATCTCACTGGCCGGCAGTGCGGAGATCGTATCCCACAGCGCGCCGATGGAATTGGCGAGCAGCACTTTTTTGGCCAGACCAGCGACAAACCGCTGTACGCCCAAAGCAAATTGATCCGCCGTTTCCTGACGGTGATCCAGCTGTTCAGCGATATCCTTGTAGCGCACGATCGGCCCGGCGATTAACTGCGGAAACAGCGTCACGTAAGCGCCGAAGGAAACGACGCTCTTTTGGACCGGCGCCTGCCTGCGGTACACGTCGATCGGATAGGACATCGTCTGGAAGGTATAGAAGGAAATGCCCACCGGCAGGGATAAGTGCAGCGGACTGAGCGGCAAGCCCAACGCCTGCAGATTGAGAATGAAAAAATCAGCATATTTGAAAAAGCCTAACAGACTTAAATTAAAGATGACCGAGAACCAGACAAACCGCTTCGCTTTTTTCCGGTCGTCACGATACTTATCCACCATCCGGCCGTTGTAATAGTCGACAAAGGTGGAGATCAGCATGATCACGATATAGACCGGTTCCGACCAACCGTAAAAAATCAATGAAACGAGAAAAAGACAAAAATTCCTGGCATGCAGCGGCGCCAATTTAAGCACCGCCAGCACGACAGGAAGATAACCAAATAGAAATGGCAGACTGCTGAAAACCATGTTACTGCGCGGCCGCGTTCAGGCTGTCGGAAATCTCCTGCAGAATCGCGTCGGCCTGATCGGCGATGACGATCGCGATCACGTTGCCTTCCTCCAGCGTCTTGCGGTTTTTAACCAGCTCATACTGTTCCGGAAGATAGGTCGACCAGGTTTGTTCCACAGTTTCCATCCGTTTGTCCAGCGCTTTCTTGACTTCATCCAGCTTACCGTCCTGGGCTTCGACCAGAATGATTTCCGTCGCGTGGACGTTCATCGCCGGCATGAAGATCGCGTAATCCTTGACCAGATCGCTCGACAAGCCATACATATCCACTAAGACCGTATCGTCGACATCCATCGACATCGGCAGCTGATATTCGTCGTTGCGGCGAATCGCTTCCAAAATTCCTTTTAAGCCTTCCGCAGTTTCCGGCGAAGCACTTGGCGTCATCGTCGGTTCAGCCGACGGCGTCGCGCTCGGCGTTGGCGATGGCTGCGGATTCTTTTTCGAACATCCCGTCAGCATCAAACAGCCGACGGCTACACAAGCTATGATTAATTTTTTCATTTTCAAATCCCTCCGTGGCATTAGCATGCCCCTTGTTGATCGCAGGTATACCCCGGATCGTATGAGAATTATATCAAAAGCCCGTTTAAAAAACTATCCCCTGTTTCTTTCGATTTCTTGACTTTTTCCTTACCCCTTTCGTTTCATTGCTTTTTCATTTCTTCCCCTTCCCTTTTTTCACCAGCCCTCTTGCGATCAGACCAAAAAGCATCCCCATCCTGGCCTTCCCTTTTCAACAGCGATGAAATCTGACGCCGCAGGCTATTTTAGCGTGCTGAAAAATGATAAACTGAATACAGGGTGGGATGAAGATGAAAAAACGAATACAAAAAGCTGTCGGGAAAACGCTGCCGTTCCTTGCGTTTTCCCTGTTTCTGGTCTTTCTGTTATCCTGGACCTTTGTGCCTTATACTCGCGAAAATGTTGCCAGGCATGATTTCACCGGCTATACCGCAGGAATCAAAAACAACGCTCTGCAGCAGGAATATCCCGACGATTTTTTACATCTTGTCTGGCAGCCCACGGATGAGGAAACCGCTGAGATTCTGGCTTTCCTGCGCCAGCTCCGACCGGTGCAGACGGATGATTTCAATCAAAGCGCGGGCCTTTATGTCCCAACGAGTCTGGATCCGGAAGGCGTCATTCTCTTCAATGGTCAACAGCTCTACCGACTATGTGAAGCCGGGAAAACATACAAGCATCAGCCGCTTTTGATCATCTACAAATTCTCGATCAAAGATCAGACGTTAAACTTCAAAGAATCTGTTTATTATGCCAGCAGTCAGGACGTCAGCGTTTTCATGGACAAGCTGGCTGACATCCGCGGTTCATCGGCAGATTATCCTTATTCACCCGCAACCCGGTTTCCTGTCGGCGGTTAGTTCCTTTAGCCAATCCGCCGGCATTTTGCTTCACTTTGTTTCTTTTGCGTCCGCTTCGCTTCCGGGCGTTTTTTGATTTCCTTTTCGGGCAAAAAGAAAAACAGCGACCGCTGTCCTCTTTTCATTCATTAATCAGTTAAGCCCCATTCCGGGATTTCGTTGCCGCGGCGAATCAGAATCGTTTTCTGGAAATCCGTCTGATTCAGAAACCGCAGGATCAGATCTTCTTCCGCTTTTGTGCAGCCGACCAACAGCTTTACCTCAATTTCCTTCTGCAGGATATCCGCAGCCACGACCGCGGTTTTAACCATGGAGGATTTTTCGCTGCCGCGGTACACTGCAATTCCCCCTTCGTTCGATTCGGCCGCCAGATCGACGTAATGACCGTAGTCCACCGGATAGATCAAATTCTTATATTCCGGATGCTGTTCTCCTTTTTTCCGACTTAAAACGAATTTACTGGAAAATACGAGAGTATCTATCTTCTGCCAAAAGAACGCATTGTTTT
Organism: Holdemania sp.; assembly: GCF_986127675.1. Taxonomy (NCBI): domain Bacteria; kingdom Bacillati; phylum Bacillota; class Erysipelotrichia; order Erysipelotrichales; family Erysipelotrichaceae; genus Holdemania; species Holdemania sp. The sequence continues at coordinate 34,409 of NZ_CFQZWI010000013.1, forward strand.
CATAATTGTCCATTGATAAATCTCCTATCTCTTTAGTATTATATCGAAAATGAAAAGACTTGTAAATCATTAATCATTCTTTACAAGTCAGTTTGAGGCTTTTTTACAGCCTTTTATGAAAATTATTTAATGGGTTTTCTTAATCAACATGGACATGACTGCGGGTAATCTCGGCAATCGTGCTGCATCCCGACATGATCATCGTTTCGCGCAGCTCGCTGCGGATCTTCTCCAACGTTAAGCGTACGCCTTCTTTACCGCCGCCAACGGCGGCCAAGGCCAGCGGCCGACCGATCAGCACGCCGTCTGCCCCCAGGGCCAGCGCTTTAAACACATCCAATCCCGTCCGGAAACCACCGTCGACCAGAATCGTGATCTGACCCTTAACCGCAGCCGCAATTTCCGGCAGGACTTCAATCGTCGCTAACGCGTCGTCCAGCACCCGTCCGCCATGATTGCTGACAACGATCGCATCCGCGCCGGCTTCGACACACTTGCGCGCCCCTTCCACAGTCAGCACGCCCTTGACGATCAGCGGAATGCCGCCCGCCATTTCCTTCATTTTCTTCAAGTCCGCCACGCTCTTGTTGACAACCGGCGTCGTTCCTTTGCGCAGCAGCACCAAACCGGCCGCGTCGACATCGGTCGCTAACGCGAAGACCTGATGTCCCTTGAACCGCTCGATCCGCGCCTGCACGCCTTCCTCGCACCACGGCTTGATTGTCGGGATGCCCATGCCGTCGTGATCCAGCACCGCCTGCAGCGGCTTGGCGAACAGATTGTCGATGTCGATGCCATCGCCCGTAAAGGCCAGCGTTCCCGCTTCCAGACACCCTTCGATCGTCGCTTTGTTGTATTCTTCCTCCGTCATCTCAGCGCCATAGTTATTCTTAATTCCGGCCACCGGCGCGCAATACACCGGCAGCGCCACGGTATGACCGAACAACGTTGACGTCGTGTCAATTTCTTTGTTTTCCACTAACACGTCCATCTGAATCCGTACGGATTTTAACTTTTCCACATTGCGGATAAACGTGCTTCCGCTGCCTTTCCCGCCCAGGCCCGGGATTTCCCCCTTGCAGGCCAGGCCGTTGCACACCGGACAAACCCGGCACTTCGGCGATTTTTTCTTTGCTTCCTGAATGATTTCTTCTAAGGTCATTTCTGCCAACCCCTTTCCCTGTTCTTCATTATAAGAGTCCGGCGGGATGAAGACAAGCGATATTTGACAGAATTCGCCCGGGGATCCGGCAATCAATGAAATCTCAGTAAAGATCTGACGCGCTGCCGGCTCAGTAGAAAAAAGTCTGTCCCCAGGCTCAGACAGACTAATCGAGAATTTTAGCAACTGGAATCTGACATGCCTCGGCCAGCTTTAGCGGCTCATAGATCTGCATCAGATTCATCGTATTCGCAACGATCAGCGCACAGCCGCGGGCGTCGCTGCCGGCGTCGTGGTGATCAAGCTGAATTCCCATATAATCGCAGACGTCGTTGAGCCGGTGATGTTTCAGATAGGGATAAACCTTACGGCTTAACTTCACCGTACAGAAATACGGTGCATCCGGCAGCTCCAGCCGGTACAGCGAACAGCAGCTGGCCAGCACCTTCATATCAAAACCGGCATTATGCGCGCACAACACGCCGCCGTCCAGCCACGGTTTCAGCTGCTCATAAACCTTAGGAAAAAAGGGAGCGTCCGCCACCTGATCAGGTGTGATGCCATGAATCTCAATAAATGAAGGATAGAACTCGTCGTAGTAAGGATGCGGCCGGATCAGCCAGCTCCCGCTGAACACCATCTCCCCCTCATCGAACACCGTCAGTCCCACAGCGCAGGCGCTCATCGACGAGGGATTCGCGGTTTCGAAGTCAATCGCTGCCCACTTCATTATTCGCGAACGTGATCCAGAGCTTTCTGGAATATTTCTTCTATGTGATCGTCATCCAGCGAGTAGTACACCACTTTGCCATCCTTGCGGCTGCGGACCAACCGCGTTTTCTTCAGCGAAGCCAGCTGATGCGATACAGCGGAATGCGTCATTTTAAGCAGCACCGCCAGATCGCCCACGCACATTTCCCGTTCAAACAAGGCTTTCAGCACTTTTAAACGGGTCGGATCGGCAAACATTTTGAACAATAAAGCCAGATCCTCAAATTCACTTTCGCTGAGCATTTTTTTCTCCACTTCCGCGACAATTTCGGGATGGACGATTTTTTCCTGCAGTTCTTCCTTCTCCATGCGCTTCACCACCATTGGAATTATTATATCACATTCCGCTTGCTTACGGGTAACTCAGGCGGTTTCCGCTTCCGGATCAGCCTGAAAAGAAAAGTTCAGCGCCGTCCCGCTCTTCTGTTTCCCCCTCTTTAATCCTTTGCAATTTCAAAAATCTTTTAGCATTTCGTGCTGTTTTAAACGTTCTGCATTGTCTGGACAAAAAAAGACCGCATTCTTCGATCATCCGCTTAACGGCGCTGATGACTTTCGAAAAAACGGTCTTTCTCTCTGTGGTTTACGGCGAAGTCCAATCTTTATTCCAGAGGTTCAATCGTCCCGTGAAACAGAGTTTTCCCCACGCTGCTAAAAAAGAGACGTTTATCTTTTAGCCGGTACAATTTCGATCCAGTAGCCATCCGGATCTTCAATAAAATAAATTCCCATGCCTGGATTTTCAAAGCAGATCACGCCCATTTCCTGATGTTCACGATGGGCTTCTTCAAAGTGATCCGTTGTGAAGGCGAGGTGGAACTCCCCTTCTCCCAGATCATATTTTTCTTTTCTGTCTTTCAATTCCGTCAATTCCAACTGAAAATGCCCCAGATCATCCTCCAGATAGATCAGCTGGAAGCTGCCGTCCGCCGCCGTATGCCGCCGCGCGATGTGCAGGCCGAGCGCCTTTTCGTAAAATTCCAGCGAGCGCTGCATGTTCAGCACGTTGAAGTTAAAATGATTAAACGTAAATTTCATATTTTCTGCCGGGAACTGACAGCAGAGCGCCGGCGCCGCGCCGGCTTCAGCTGCCGTTCTTTTCCTTTCGCATAGATTTTAAAATACGGTACGATCTTATTGCGGTTAAAGCATTCGATCGTTTCCGTCTGGCCGTCGGTCAGCTGCAGCCACAGCTGATCTTCGTTGTTATGTTTCTGATATTGCCAAAGCAGAATTTCTTCCCAATAAATCAACATACATTCATCACGATTTTTCCGATTGTAAAGAACCAGAAACTCATCGGTAAACTGCATTAAAATCCGATCCGGCATCACGATCAGGGCATACGAAGAAATCGCAAGCAGGACGACACCCACAATCGCGATGGAAGATCCGGAAATGATGAAAACTCCGGAAACCAGCATCAACGCCAACAGGGATCCGATCGGTTTGACCTTGACTTCGTTGAGCACCTGCATCTCTTGCGGCAGATTGCGAATTTTCAGCACTTTTGATTTCACAGAAGAGCTTCCTTTCTTTTTCCAACATCCTTATTATACCGTGAATTTTTAACTCTGCGCGATTTTCACATCACATCACAAAATGTCGTCGGTCGCCTGCAGCGCCAGATTATGAATATTGTTCCGGGCAGTCAGGATTTTAGTGTTGGAACGGGACGGATGAACGCGGTTGGTCAGCGTCACGACGCCGATGCCCAATTTGAAATCGACGATGATCGAGGGCCCGGAGAATCCGGTGTGATACAGACAGGCATCGCTGGCGTAATCGCCCAACGCATAATTCGGATCGGAGAGCACCCAGCCGATTGAGCGTTTTTCGTTCAATCCCACGGTCTGGCATTTCTGAAGCAATTCTATCGTGCGTTTGCTGAAAAACTGCTTTCCCTTGTAAACGCCGTCGTTGAGCAGCATGGTGATATAATGCGAAATATCTTCCAGCGTCGAGAACACGCCCGCATGGCCGCTGACGCCGCCCAGCTTGAACGCCTTGCCGTCATGCACGACGCCCCGCACTACGCCGCCGCGGCTTTCCATCACTTCTTCCGCACAGCAGCGCAAACGCAGAGAAGCGTCCGGCCGGTAACCCGTTTCGCTCATTTCCAGCGGATCAAACATGACCTGCTTCGCATAGCCGTCCAGACTGCCCTTCAGCTTGGCGATGACTAAGCCCAGCAGAATGAAGTTGACGTCGGAATATTTCACCTGCGTTCCGGTTGGGTATTCCAGTTCCATCTTCCACACCGCTTCGATCATTTCCGCATCGTCCTTCATCTGCTTATAGCCGTTGATATCCGCCGGCAAGCCTGAACTGTGGGTAATGCAGTCCTTGATCGTCAGCTCTTTCTGGCCGAACTGCGGCAGGATGTCCGCAATCTTGGTTTTCAAGGTAATCGTGCCTTCCTCAATCAGCTTGAGAATGCAGGTCGTCGTGACGAGCACCTTGGATATCGACGCCAGATCGTAGATCGTGTCCAGACCATTCGCTTCTTTTTCCGGGACTAATTGTTTATAACCGACGCTGCATGTCCACTTGTCATCCTTCGTGATCACGGAGCAGTTGCAGCCCGGGAAGATGCCCTCTTCCACGCACTGTTGTAAATATTGTTTTAACGCTTCCAGTTTTTTTTCATTCACCATGGTTTACTCTCCTCTTTCGTCCTCATTATAGCCTACTTGCGCTGAAAATTCATCCCCTATTTCCGGGCTGAGCGACGCGCTCAGATTCAGCCGGACAAGCAGTTCGCCGATCAAGGCATCCATACCCTGACCGGTAAGACAGCTCAACAGAATGCCGTCTTGCCGTTCCCATTGCGGGATTTGATCCGCCTTGTTGTAAACTGTAAGCCGTTCGATAGACAGGGCATGCAGACGGCGCAGTGTCTGCATGACAATTTCATGCTGAATCTCCCATTGCGGATCGGAAGCGTCGATCACTTCGATTAAGAGATCCGCTTCCTGAATTTCCTGCAGCGTGGATTCAAAAGCATCAAGCAGAAAATCCGGCAGATCGCGGACAAAACCGACGGTATCACTGAGCAAAATCTCTGCCCGGCCTGCCAGCTTAATCCTTCGGGTCGCAGAATCCAGCGTCGCAAACAGCTGATCGACGGCTGCGACCTGCTTTGCCGGCGCCACAGACCGCACGGACAACAGCGCATTCATCAGCGAAGATTTCCCGGCGTTGGAATAACCGATCAAACACACCCGCGGCAAGCCGCTCAAACGGCGCCGGCGGCTCTGGACAGCTTGCTGAAGCTTCAGCTGCTCCAGTTCCACGCGGATATCCCGGATTTGTTTTTCAATCGTCCGGCGTGAGCGTTCCAGCCGGGTTTCGCCAGCCCCGCGGTTGCGGACGCCCCCGCCCTGCTGCTGATCGGCATGGATCTGACCTTCGATCAGGCGCGGCAGCTGATAGGCCAGCCGCGCTGCCTCCACCTGCAGATGAGCCTGGCGCGTGCGGGCACGCCGTGCAAAGATTTCCAGGATCAGCGCGCTGCGATCCATGACCGGCAAGCCGATTTCCTGTTCCAGATTCCGCGTCTGAATCCCTGTCAGTTCGTTGACAAACACTGCGCCCTCCGCGCTCTGCGCTTCGCAGCTTTGCTTCAGTTCCGCCGCTTTTCCCGAACCGATCAAGGTCCGCGGATGTCCTTTCTGCGCTTTCTGCGTCAGCCGCGCTTTGACCTCAATCCCGCAAGCCTCACAAAGCAGCGCGGCTTCATCCAGTTTCTGCGCCCAGCTTTGATCCGTTTCCCGGGTTCTCAATCCTGCCAATACTGCTGATTTCATGTCCTCCCGCCCTTCGTTTTGAGTTGATAAGTCATGCTTTGACAGCCCTGCCCTTCCTGTTAAAATATCAAAGCCGATGCCGTTAAAATAAGAAATATGGGCCAGTAGCTCCCATATTTTCTTTTTGCAGCTGACTTTTTCTTGTCTGAATTCACCGCGCTGCGGCTTCGTTGATCAGCCCAGGATCGGCGTAATCGTCGAACTGATAATTTCTTTTAACGTTTCGCAGCTGGCGTCGAATTTGCCCTGATCAACTTCGTTCAGTTTCAGCTTGATGATCGTTTCCACGCCGGCACGCGTGATGATCGCCGGCACGCCGATATACAGTCCTTCCTGGCCATATTCCTGATTCTGATAACAGGAAACGGTCAGAATGACGTGCTCGTCATCCAGAATTGCCCGGACTAACCGGTTCAAAGACAGGCCGATGCCGTAATAGGTGGATTTCTTACGATTGATGATCTCGTAGGCAGCCTGCTGAACCTGATGATAGATCTCGTTGAGATCCTGCAGGTCGCGATGATTTTCATCGAGCATTTCCAGCAGATTTTTGCATCCGATGTAAGCGTGCGTCCATGGCACAAAACTGGAATCCCCATGCTCGCCCATGATATAGGCGTGGATGTTGCTTGTCGATATGCCCAGATATTCGCTCATTAAATAGCGCAGCCGGGCCGTGTCCAGAATGGTTCCGGAGCCGATGACGCGGTTTTTCGGCAGGCCGGAAACCTGCTGAGCGACATAGGTCATCAGATCGACCGGGTTGGACGCGATCAACAGAATTCCGTTGAAGCCGGAAGCCATGATGTTTTCCGTAATGCTTTTCATGATTTTCGTGTTGACCGCCGTCATATCCAGACGGGTCTGGCCAGGCCTCTGGGCTGTTCCGGCCGTGATGACGACCATTTCCGCATCCGCGCACTCTTCATAGCCGCCGGCTTTGATGACCAGCTTGTTGCGGGCATAAGGTAAGCCGTGCTGCAAATCCATGGTTTCTCCAATCGCTTTTTCCTCATCGACATCCACCAGGACAAGTTCATCAATTCCGCCTGTTGTTAGAAATGAATAAGCCATGCTCATTCCGACGAAGCCTGTGCCGACCAAGACGATTTTTCTGTCCTTCATAAGAATTCCGCTCCTTTTCCAGGGTCTTCTGCCCTTCTCTATCTTTATTGTAACAGGATTGCCGAAAATAGGGAGGACTATGCGCTGAAAATACAAAAGAATGGTTAGAAACCCGATTTTCTTCACGATTTCCAACAGCTCACGGCAATCAGAAGCGCCGGCTGTCGGAAAATCCAGATCTTTGGCATGGGACATCTCAGTTCGCGAACACCCCTGATCAAGGCCATGACGTCAAAGCAGGATCGAGAAAAGAAAGACCGCGGCGATGATCAGAAGCGGTCTTGGTTTGGCGTAAAATGAAAAAGGCAGAAGCAGTTTGATTCTTGCCTTTGCCTTAAACCTGTTAAACCGATTGTGAAACCCCTGCGATTGCTTTTACTTTCGGCGTCCCGCTCCGCCTCCGCGGCTGGCTCCGCCGCCTCCGCGATTCATGCCCCCGCCGAAAGAGCGGCCAGCGCCGGAAGACCGGGAAGCAGATCCCCCGCCGAAGGAACTGCGGGTTGAGGAATGGGAACGATACGTCGGACGCGGTTCGCGCGGACGGCGTTCCGGTCCCCAAGGATCCATCGGGCGCGGGCGCGGACCATAGTAACGCCGCGGACGCGGACGGAACACCGGACCGCCATAGTAATGACGGCGGCGCGGCGTAAATACGGACAAAACCACAATGACGATAACAAAAACGAAAATCATAAAAAAGATCGACGGAATCATGGCAAACAAGCTGAACGCGGATTGCGCAGAATGCGGCGCGCTCCCGCCTCCGCCCTGGGATTGTGAAGGATCCAATACCGGTGTTCCCGCTGTTTTTTCCAACCGCTGCGCCAGCGCCTGCACGGTTTTCAAAGCACCGCTGCTGTAATTGCCGGCCGCAAATTCCGGCTCCAGCGTGGAATCCAGAATTGTCTGAATGTCTGAAGTCGGCAATGTTTTCTCAAGCCCCTTGCCTTGCAGGCAGTAATAATCTTCTTCCCCAATCGCCAAAACCAGCAGCACACCGTTGTTATCGTCAGCACTGCCGATTTTCCAGCCATTAAACAGGTCATACGCTACATCGTCGATCGCCTCGCCATCCAGAAAATCAAACGTTGCGACAACGATCTGCGATCCATTTCGGGCTTCGAGGTTTTTATTCATGGTGCGGATTGCCTCCGCATCCTGACTGTTGATCACATTGGCATAGTCAGCAACATAGAAGTTTTCCAACGGCTGCGGTACAGTAAAGGCGCTGACGGTCCAGACGCTCACCGCGATCATTGCCAGAAAGGCGATCAGTCCCTGTGCGAGCTTTTTCATACACTATCCTCCAATTTGATAAATATCCAGAGAGCTGGCCGTCAATTTCTGTAAGAGCGACGGAAACCAGCCGGATGTATTCTGTTGCATGGCCGCCGCTTTTTCATGATAAGGATCTCGTTCAATCCGATCCTGACTGGCCAGATAATCCGCCATAAATCCAATGACGTACTGCTCATCCTTCTCCGTAAGCGGCGCTTGTAAAAGCGCGCGGGTCAGCGCCGTAAACGCCGTGTCGAGTTTTTTCTCCCACCGCTGACACTCGCTCATCGACCCGGTCTGATCCAACCCGTCGGCAGCGCTTTCCACGGCGCTGATCAGGGAAGCCTTGATTGCGGAATCATATCGGCGGGCTACCGTGACGCAATTTTGCGCGGTCTTCTGTTTTTCCTTAACGTCCTGGGCAATAGATTGTCCGTCACGATCAATCCCTTCCGTATAGATGACGTCCAGCTGCTTCTGCATGGAGCAAAACGTCAGCCGTGCTTTCCCCCAGGCGCTGCCGATCACCAGCAGAATTGCCAGAAGCAGCGCGGTTTTCTGATTCATTTTCATCGTCTGCCCTCCTTCGCGCCCGGAGATACAAGCCCCTGTTTAACCAACAGCGTTTCCAGAACGTCGCTGTCAGCCTGAATTTCCATCGACTGATGTTCATGCAGATCATCCCATTGTTTAACAAAGGCTTCCGCACAGAGCTTTACCGTTTTTTTAATATTCTCGCGGGAATGCTGGATGTTCTGCGTCTGCAGCGGATCTGCTTCCAGTTCGTCATAGTTCAGAAGCAGTTTCGTCAGCATGGGCAGATAATAATCGACAAGCCGCCGGGCCTGATCATTAAATCGCTGCTGCTGTTCCATTTCGTCTACAATCTGACGGCAGACAGAATCAATTTTATGCAAATCCTGCGTCATTGCCGGATCGTCGATCTTCGCGGATGCCTGCTGCAGACCGGTTAACGCTGCCCGCGCGGCTTCCAGCTGCTGAAGCTGCTGCTGTTCTAACGGCGTCAACGGAATTGCCACCTCAATTTCCTGATCCGGAATTCGTTTTCGGGCGATAAAATAGGCGCCGCCGCCAGCTGCCAGCGCGATCAGATAATGCCATAGCTGGATCATCGGCAAAATCAGACAGACGATCACCCACCCCAAAGCTCCGATCAAGATCGGCCAGGGCGATGGTTTCCGGATTATTTTTGTTCTTCCAGTCATCTTATACCTCCCATAGGATTTCCCTTATTTGCTTTATGCTTACTGAATGAAACGGGCATGCGGCAGACTGAAAATACAGCCCGTTTGTTTATTCTATTCCTGAACCGAAGCCTCCATCCATTTCAAGTCCGGTTTAAAAAGAGAAGGAATCCCTTCTGGCTCACATCTGGCTTCTATTGTATCGTATTCCGACCTGTTTTTCCACAGAAAGCAGAAGGACATCTGAAAACAAAGCTTTTTTGTACGTCCGCCAAACAAAAAATCCCTGTTGCCAGGGATGAATACAGCTTTATTTCTGATCGGCAGCGAAACGGACGCCGGCTTCTAAGCGAGCTTTGTGAACCAGTTCCATAACCTGACAGGAATATTCCAGCATTCGATAACAGCCGTCATAATCCTCGTTTTCCATCATCTGTTTGAAATTCTTCACTTCAAAGTAATGGCCGCCGTGACCTTCGTTCAAGTCAATAATTTCCGGTTCCTTCGCCCCTTTCAGCCAGACTTCCGCTTTGGCGCAAATGGAAGAGGCGCTGTGAACGACGATATATCCATTGTCGCCCTGCAGCTGGCAGATATTTTCGCTGGCAGAATCCTTGCAGCCAATGCCGCAGGCCAGGAAGCCGTCATAGTCAAAGACGAGAATGCCTGAGGTATCAATACCGTTGGCCGCAATATTCGGAACATAGCGCAGCGCTTTCGGAGCGCCGAACAAGCCGATAATGAAGTGGGCGTTGTAAATATTGATATCCATCAGCGCCCCGCCGGAGAACTGCGGATTGAAAACATTCGGATTTTCATTATTCTTGAATTTGTCATATTTGCTTGAATATTGCGAAAAATTGCATTGAACCATCTTGAGCGATCCTAAATCGCCGATGCGTTCCTTAATCTTCTGATAATTCGGATTATAGGGAACGGTAATGGCCTCAAATAAGAAGCGATGATGTTTCTTCGCCGTGTCGATCAAGGTCCGGCATTCTTCAATCGTAGAAACAAACGGTTTCTCCAAAATTACGTTTTTCCCTGCCTCCAGAGCACGCATTGCCTGCGGATAATGCAGACTGTTGGGTGAAGCAATATAGATACAGTCAAGTTCTTCATCATGAAGCATCGCATCCAGATCCGTATAGACCTTCGGCATGTTGTATTTGTCAGCTAAACGTCTTCCTGTTTCTTCTTTGCGGGAGTAAACCGCCGTGCATTCCAAACCATTGTCCTGAAATGCGGTATTTAACCACTCCGTTATCATTCCTGTGCCAATCGTTCCCATTTTCATACGTTATCACCTCTGTTCCTATTGTAACAGAACAGGCTGGCTTTGTCTTGTTCAAGCAGAATAAAAGAACACAGAATTTTTTTATTTTATGAATCCTTGATTCAACATGCATGGAAATCCATTCCAGCGCTTCCGGATTTCCTCAACGAAACAAACTGCTTCCTTCCCCCTTTTCGGATCAATCCAGCGAGAAACAAAAAAAGGCTCCCTGAGAAAGGGAACCGGAGAACCTGGCAACGAGCTACGTTCAC
>NZ_CFQZWI010000014.1:0-39851 GCF_986127675.1 Holdemania sp.
TTCCGCTCCAATAAGCGGAAGTCCTGAAACACGACGCCGATATTGCGGCGGTACAACGGCACTTTGGAATGCTTCAGCTTCCCGACGTTGATCCCCGCCACCTCAACCTTGCCTTTGGTCGGGATTTCCTCGCCGTCCAGCAGCTTGATCAACGTCGACTTGCCCGAGCCGGTCGGCCCGATAATATAGACAAACTCCCCCTGATCAATTTTCAAGTTAATATTGTAAAGGGCGTTTACGCCATTTTTATATGTTTTTGCGATATGTTTCAATTCCAGCATTTTCCGCACCTCATTTGTTCTTATTATATCATGGGTTAATCTTTCCATATAGAATAAAAATGTTTGGGATTTCTTACATTTTAACCACCGTTCAATATTACTTTATTTTTAGCTCGCCGCATTGTCCTGTTAAGCCCAATTCGCTGAAACCCAAAATGAAGCCGGGATGGACTTCGCGGGAACAAAAAAGGCGCGTTTTCCTTTTCGCGCCGCTTCTGTTTCCTTTTTCATTTACACTGCACTTCCATGATCCCAAGGCGTTTTCCCATCGTTTTTGCGGATTCAACAGACTTATGACCGGCTTATATCCTGAGCTTTCAGCACTTCCCTAGACCTTGAATTCCAATGTGAAGCCTTCTCCATGCACATCCGTTGCGTCGCTGGTAATCATAAAGGCGTTTTCGTCAAACCGGTTGACCAGTTCCAGCAGCTTCGGATATTCCTTCTTTTCCACAACGACCAGAATCACCTTGCGGGGTGCTCCGGTATAACCGCCCGTCGCGTCGCTCAGCGTCGTTCCCCGATCCAGCTCGGATTGGATCGCGGCATTGATCTGCGCGTGCGCCTCCGAAATGATTTGCACAGCCTTCGCGTTGCCGCCGCCCAGCGTCAGCATCTTGTCGATCCCAAACGAGGTGCCCCAGACGGAAATAAAGCCGATCAGCACTGCTTCCAGACCATAGGTGAACAAGCCCAGTCCGACCGTCAGCGCGTCGGTGATCAACACCAGCGTCGAAATCTTAATCCCGGTATATTTGTTGACAATTAACGGCGGAATATCCATCCCTCCGGTACTCGCGCCTGTCCGCAGCACCAGCCCGATGCCAACGCCCGCCAGCAGTCCGCCATAGAGCGAAGCCAGGATGGGATCCAGCTGCAGCAGCGGGACAAACGGCGTGATGATCGTCAGATAGACCGGATACACCAGCGAGCTGATCACCGTCTTGACGGCAAAGTCTTTTCCCAGAAACACCGTGCCCAGCACAAACATCCCCAGCACCAGACCGTTGACCATCAGCGTCGGTTCAATATGAAACACCGGCTGCAAAGCGACCGCGATGCCGGCCACGCCGCCGGAAAGAATATTATAGGGTAAGATAAACATCGCGACGGCCAGCGCCAGCATAAAATTGCCGATCAGAACCCAGGGCAGGTCCCGGACCATTTTCTTCATTTCCAAAAGCGATTCCTCCTTCACTGTCGTTTCATTATATCATGGTTCTTTCTTTACCGGAAAAGTTGGTTTATAATACAGGAAGTCAGAAAGGAGCGGAAGATGAAAAAGAAAAGTTGTTGGCTGCTTGTCGCTTTAATGGTAATTTTTATTTTTTCCAATTCCGCTGCTTCCGCCGGCACGTCCAACGGCATGAGCCTGACGGTCAGCGAATGGGTCCGGCCGGTATTGGATACCGTCGGCCTGCATCCGGAAACGGATTTTTTAAACTTCGTGATCCGCAAGCTGGCGCACTTCAGCGAATATGCTTTGTTGGGCTGCCTGATCGCCGCCGCCTACCGGCTTCAGCCCTGGTCGTGGATGAAGGGCAAAGCGGCGCTGCTGCCGTTTTTCATCATCCCGGTTCTGGATGAGAATCTGCAGCGGTTTTCCGCCGGCCGCAGCTGCGAGCTGCGGGATATGCTGATCGACAGCGCGGGGATGGCCGCCGGCATGTTCCTGGCGATCGTCTTGCTGGGAATTGTACGGCATCCGAAAAAACAGGAGGATTAACAAATGAAAGAATGGAATTTGAACGATCTCTACACCGGCTATGACAGCGAAGCCTTCCAACAGGATTTCGCCGCCTTGGACACCCACATCAACGCGATGAACGCGCTGGCGGAAAGCCTCAATCAGCGCGATCCGCACTCGACGCTGAAAGCGATCATTGAACAGCTGTCCGCCTACCAGACGCTGACCCGCCGGCTGGGCGCATATCTCTCGCTGCGCCAGTCCGCCAACACCGCCGATCAGCAAACCGTTTCCATGAATTCCCGCTTTCAGATCAAGACCAGCCAGTCGGCGCTGGCTTCAACCCGCTTTCAGAAATGGATCGCGGCGCAGGATCTGGACGCGCTGATCCCCAGCGACCCGCTGTTTCAGCAGCATGCCTTCTGGCTGCAGGAAATCCGCAGCCATGCCGCGCATACGTTAAGCGACGAGGTCGAGGACGCGATCGGGAAAATGGAGCTGAACGGTTCCAACGCCTGGGCACAGCTGCAGGAATACATGACCTCGACGGTCGCCGTCACGATGGACGGTCAGGATTATACGTTATCCTCGATCCGCAACCTCGCTTACAGCACCGATCCAACCGTTCGTAAAAAAGCCTATGAAGCGGAATTAAAAGCTTATGATAAAATCAAGGACGCCGTCTGCTTCGCGCTGAATTCGATCAAAGGCGAAGCGAACACCGTCAGCGAGCTGCGTCACTTCGATTCCGTCCTGGACATGACGCTGTTCAATTCCCGCATGCGGAAGGAAACGCTGGACGCAATGTTCACGGCGATTGACGAAGCGCTGCCGCGCTTCCACGCTTATCTGCGGCATAAAGCAGAGCTGCTCGGCTACACCGACGGCCTGCCGTTTTACGAACTGTTCGCCTTGATGGGCAAAAGCACCCGCACCTTCACTACCGATGAAGCGAAAGCGTATCTGATCCAGAACTTCACGCCATTCTCCAAGGATGTCGCCGGGATCATCGAGCGTGCCTTCGACGAGGAGTGGATCGACTTCTTCCCGCGCAAGGGCAAGGTCGGCGGTGCTTTCTGCTGCAACCTGCCGATGCTGAAGCAGAGCCGCGTGCTGACCAACTTTGACGGTTCGCTCAGCGACGTCGTCACGCTGGCGCACGAGCTGGGTCACGCCTATCACGGCCACCGGATTGAAAACCACAGTCCGCTGAACACCCGCTATTCGATGCCGGTCGCGGAAACCGCCTCAACCTTTAATGAAACGGTCATCATGAACGCTGCGATCCGCGACGCTGCCAGCGACGAGGAAAAGATGATGTTGATCGAAAGCACGCTGCAGGATGTTACGCAGGTCATCTGCGATATCTACTCCCGCTATCTGTTCGAAACGGAGGTTGTGGAAAAGCGCAAGGATGGCTTCCTGTTCAGCGACGATCTGGAAGACATCATGCTGCGGGCACAGAAGAAAGCCTACGGCACGGGTCTCGATCACAGCCAGCTGCATCCATATATGTGGATCTGCAAGAGCCATTATTACGACGCCGGCTTAAACTTCTACAATTTCCCATACGCCTTCGGCTGCCTGTTTGCCAAGGGTCTGTACGCGCAGTATCAGAAGGAAGGCCCGGCCTTTGTCGATAAGTACAACCGCCTGTTGGAAGCGACGACCGTCAGCAGTGTCGAGGACGTGGCGGCAATGGCGGGCATCGACATCACCAAGCCGGATTTCTGGCGCGATTCTCTGGCGATTGTGGAGACCATGATCGACGAATTCATCGCCCTGTCCGCCAAGTAACATCGAATCCGCAGCGTTTCTCACTGAATGAAGCTGAACATCGCTGCGATCCTTTTTAACAAGAAAATCCGTTCCTTTTCCCAATGCAGATTGGGCAAGAAACGGATTTTTCTTTTTAGCTTCATAGTCTGACGGATGTCTATCTGTCTTCAAACCGGATGCCAGATTTCCCGGATCGGCTTCGACGAAAAAGATTTATGCAGCGGCCCGGTTGATCCCTTTGATCAGCACCGCCATCCCCGCTTCCCTCTTTAACGTTTCCCAATCCAATTCCTGCCCACCCAGATAGTCAAGCAGCGTTGGATCCAGTTCTTCCAACAGTACGATTCCGGAATTCATCAACGATGCGATCAGCGTCCGCAGTTTCAGCCGCCGAACTTTTCCCACGCATTCCATCCCATTGAAATCCCGGACACACCGCGTCCGCCACTTCTTCCGGCTGCGGTGCCATTCCAGGCAGAACCAGCCGCGCTCTAACCTGGACAGAACGATATACGTTTCATCCTCCCGCTTCACGATATACCCCGGCACCCACTTGATATACTGATCCTTACCCTGGGTCTGGCAATAATCCGCATAGGCGATTTCATGAGCGGCGGCGCGGTAAACGAGTTCCAGCCGGGTTTTCCCCTGAAAGACGGCCGGATGGGCAAAATCAGCGAAATAACCGCGGCGGCCGCAGAAAAACAGATTCCATCCCGCATCCTCCATGTACGCGCGGTATTGATGACAGAGCCGGATTAACCGCAGTTTCCCGGGGATAAATTCCTGCAGATACCACAGATCATGATCAATTTCAAGGATATCCCCCTTCTCCCAAAGCAGCGGCACATTGAGATAGGGATGATAAATATGATCCAGATGAGAAATCAGCACAAGATGTTTCTGGATCCGGCGCAGATCATGCCGTTCTACGGGAATCGGTTTATTTTGCAGCAGTTCCGCTCTCAGCGTCACATTGTGCTTCAAATCAATATAGGTTTGCTTCCCCAGCGGATGATCTCTGGCCAGCATTGTCGTCTGATATTCCCGCAGACCGGAATATGGACTGGACGAACAGGCTTTAGCTGTCAATTCCTGTTTTATCCTGGCAAGAATCAGATATGGACGAATTCGATGGGCCGGATCAATTTTCGCCAGTTCTTCCGATGGCAGCGGCATCTGCGCCCATACCAGAAAGCCCGGCTCACATTGTTCAAACCAGATTTGTTGTTGATTCGCGATTGAAATTGCAGCATTTTCCCGCGGAGATTTTCGCTGAAAAAACTGATGAAGCCAGATCCAGAATTTTTTTATCATCATTGTCCCTTACCCATTTGAAACGTGGTTGCTGATCCCTGATTTATAAGGGATGTTAATCCGAATACCCTGTTTTATTTTCCGGCTTGGCCTGATCCCGCAGCAGAGTATCCAGGGAATCCACTTCCAGCAATTCCATCAGATGTTCCAGATCCAGACTGTCCATCGCCGGATAAGCGGCGTCTTCAATCGCCTGAAGATCTTCAAAAGTAAAATAAGACCGCTCAGCCAGATCCTGCATCGTGATCGCTTTCGCTTCCCGCCATTGCCTGAGCTTCAATCCCAGCAGCTTTGCGGTTGCGTTATTCTCCATTGGGCTGATCCGGCCTTTCAAGGCCTCCCGCATTTGTTTGAGAAAGTCCGTTTCAGCTTGGATCTCAGCCAGCCCCGAGCGGTGCCGCAGCTGCAGCCAGCTTTGTTTACGTTGAAGAAAAGTCAGCTTGTTCTCCACAAACTCCAGCAGCTGCTTCAAAAGGCGGACGTCGTCCAGCACCTCCAGCATCCGCAAAAGCATCCGTTTCTGTTCCCATTCTCTGACGAAATGCACAATTCCGCCGGCTTTCTTTTCCGCCATTTTCTCACGCCCTCAATTTCTTCTGAGTTAATCTTATCATATTTCCTGTCATTATGCCACGTTTCCAACTTTTTTGAGTTTGCAAATGAGATTGAATCCTTCCTGCACCGCCGGATCAGACTAGTTTTAGGTGTCTTGTATTATACCTATAAATTATACCGCTTTCACGCTAAAATGCAAAGGAACAAAGGAGGTTTCTGGCTGATGATTGTTTATGACAACCTTTGGAAAACCATGAAGAAACGGGGGTTAAGCTGTTATCGACTGACCCTGGATTACGGTATTCCCAAATCACTGCTCAACCGGATGAAGAAGAATGCCGTCGTTAAAACAACCTCCCTGGACGATCTGTGCAAAGCACTTGATTGTCAGCTTCAGGATATCGTGGAATTCATTCCTGATTCTGACTCTGATTAATCCGTCAGCGCCTTGCAAAATTCGTTTCAAATTCCAGCCTGAGCCGCTGGTTTTTTTTATTCTTTATTCTGTTTTAAAGTGCTTCTATCATAAAGCGCTTCTCCCTTCAAGCTCCTCTGTTGATTTTCGCCTGACGCTGTGCTTAACAGCGAGCTTCGAATTCGTCGTTTTCTAATAGAATCAACTAGAATCAACCAGTATGTTTCAAGGATTCATCGGTGCGCCTCCGCTGAAGCCGCCCCTTTTTTTCTGCGTCAATGATGCTCCGCGTTTTGCCAGCGTGCTTGTCCGCAGCTTTGCTTTGGGAAGGGGTCGATCTTTTTTAACAAAATGATCAGGAATACTGGAAATCCCGTCGGGAATAGACTACTGTAAAGACAGAAAGGCGGGATCGTTCATGATTGAACTGGCACAGCTGGCCCGGTATCGGGAAAACAATCGGCTGGAAGCGAAACGGGCCCAGGGCGGCTTGCCGCACAGTCTGTGGGAAACATATTCAGCCTTCGCCAACACGGTCGGCGGAGCGCTGCTTTTGGGTGTGATCGAAACGCCGGAAAAATATTTTCAGTCCGTGCCGCTGGCCGATCCGCAGAAGCTGGCCGAGCAATTCTGGCATATCGTCGCCAATCCCGAGCTGGTCAGCGTCAACCTGCTTTTGAGGGAACAGGTCCAGATTGTCACAGCGCAGGACCACCCGATCGTACTGATTGAAATTCCGCGGGCGCTGGCTTGCCAGAAACCGGTGTTTCTGGGCTCCTCGCCCTTTTCCGGAACCTATCGGCGAGGTGGGGAAGGAGATTACCGGTGCCAGATCAGCGAGGTTCAGATCATGATGGAAAACCGATTTCGGGAACTGCCCGACGGAGCGCCGGTCGTTTCCGCCGTGCTGGACGATTTCAAGCCGTCCTCCATTCAAGCTTACCGGCAGCGCTACCGGCAGGTGCATCCCCATTCTCCATGGAATGCCATCTGCGAGTTAAGCTTCCTGCTTCAGGTCAACGCGGTTTATTTCGCGATGGACGGCAGTCTGCATCCAACCTGGGCCGGCTTGTTGATGTTCGGCAGGCAAGAAGCTCTGGCCCGCGCCTTCCCCGGCTTACAGCTGAACAACCTGCTGGAAACCCGCCGGCAGGAAGACAACGCCTGCGACTTCTATTTCTCCGCCCGCCGGCAATTACAAAGCCAGCACCCCAAAGACATCGCCTGGGCGATCAACGAGGCGTTAGTCAACGCGCTGGCGCACGCCGACTATCAGGATCATCCGCAGATTGAAATCCGCGCCGATTCCCAAGAGATTCAGGTCGTCAACCGCGGCCAGCTGAGACGTCCATCCATGCCGGCCAACCCCGTTCTCTACCAGATGTTCCATCTGATCAAAGCGGCGGACGGACGGGGCACCGGGCTTTTGCGGATTGAAGCGATCTGGAAGCAGAAAGGCTGGTCAGCTCCGGAGCTGACCGATAAACCGCAGCGCCGCGAAGTATTGTTCCGGCTGCCGGTTTCCCGCAAAGTTCAAAAACGTCAGACCTTGCAGCAGCGTGTGCTGGATCTGATCACAACGGAAATTGAGGTTGCCCCGGATCAGATTGAATCACAGCTCAGACTGACGAAGACGCAGACTGAAAATCTTTTGCAGGCGCTGCTGGAACAGGACCTGATCGAACAGAATCCCGCATCGCTGCGCTACCATTTAAAAGCCTGAGCGCCGCAGCCTGTCCACGTTAAAAAACGAGCCTTCTCCCTTGGAGGGAGCGCTCGTTTTTTCATCTTTCCGTTTCACTTAGATCAAATCTTTCTTCACTTTGAAAAGGGAATGGCAGCGTGAGATAACCGCCGGCCGGTTTCCGGATCGAAAAAGTGCAGTGCGGACGCCGCAGCGCTCAGAATGACCCGGTCGCCGATCTGACTGTTCGCGCCTTCCGGCAGACTGAATTCCACCAGCCTTCCGCCCAGACTGCCCGAACCAAAACACTGCGCCCCAATCCAGTGAAATTGTTCGATCACCGCTTCGCCTCTCAGCGCCGCTTCTGCCTCAGGCTGCGAAGCTGGGCCGATCATTCTGGCCCGCAGCTGTTGAGGACGCACGCCGATCACCACAGTGTCCGCGCCGGCCGGCCAGACTATCCGCGAAGGCTGAAAGAACGATTGAGGAGCAGCGATGCGGACTGTCCACAGATTGATCGGACGTTCGCCGATAAACTGCGCCGCAAACAGCGTGGCGGGCTGGGTGACGATCCGCTGTGGGATATCGTTCTGTTCGATCCGGCCCTGATTCATCACGACCAGCCGGTCCGCGAGGTTCAGCGCCTCACTTTGATCATGCGTCACCATCAGCGCCGTCTGTCCGCGCTGCCGGCATAACCGCAGAATTTCATCCTGCAGCTGTAAGCGCAGCTGCCGATCCAGCGAGCTGAGCGGCTCATCCATCAACAGCACCGCCGCTTCCTTAAGCAGCGCCCGTCCCAGCGCAACCCGCTGCCGCTGGCCGCCGGAAAGGGTGCGGGCCTTGCGCTCAAGCAAATCTTCCAGCTGCAGCTGCCGGGCGATCGCTTCGATCTGCGAGCGGTGAGCGCGGCGGTCAAGGTTCTTCTTCGCCAGACCGAACGCCAGGTTCTCCGCGACGCTCAGCCACGGAAACAGCGCGCTGGATTGAAACATCATCGCCACATCCCGATCCTGCGGCCGCTGTCCGTCAACCGCCTGCCCCCGGATCCGGATTGTTCCCTCATCGGGCGTTTCCAGCCCCGCGATCATCCGCAGCGTCGTCGTTTTCCCGCAGCCGGAAGGTCCGACCAGCACGCCCAGCTCCCCCTCTTTCAGCGTCAGGCTGAACTGATCTACCGCCTGCACGCCGCCGGGATACTGCTTGGAGATTGCGGTTAATTCCAGCATGTTCATCAGGAATCCTCCCGCCGCAGCCAGACCCGCGCTTCATACGGCCGCAGCGCCCCGGCAAAACCGGGATCGGAATAATTATCAAAGACACATTCGCCCCGCTCCTCAGGCAAGGAAAACGGAATCGTTTCCCCGCGGAAGTTGCACACAACCCAGGCTTCTTCCGTGGCGGTGAACCGGCGGTACATAAACAAATCCGGATGCTCCGGCTCGACGAACTCAAACCCGCCGTACACAAACAGCTGCTTGCCCACCTCGCTTAAGCGCAGCTGGATTAACCGCCGCGTCAGATTCAGCACGGAATAGGGATCGGCCTGCTGGGCGGCAACGTTGATTTCCCGATAATTGCCGATCACTTTCTCCGCCGGTTCGACCGTGGAAAACCCGGCATACGTCTCCGCGCTCCACTGCATCGGCGTGCGCGCGTTGACCCGCGAGGTTCGCCGTTCATATTCCAGGATCTGTTCCTCGCTCAACCGGGAGCGGGCTTCTTTTACGTAATTGGCGACCCATACGTCGTGGAAATCCTCCAGACTTGAATAATCGACGTTGGTCATGCCGATCTCCTCGCCATTGTAAAGAAACGGCGTCCCCTTCATCAATAACAGCGCCGCTTCCAGCATCGAAGCCGACTCACGGTGATAGCGGATCGGATCGCCGTATTGGCTGACCACCCGCGGCAGATCGTGATTCATCCAGTAAATCGCCGGCCAGGCCCGTTCGCCCAACCCGTCGTACCAGCGCGCGAACACCTGTTTCAGCTGGCGGACGTCGACATGCCGGTCCGCCTCGGTGATGATTTCCTTGCCTTCCAAACCGTTGCACCAGCAGTGATCAAACGTAAACACCATGTTGAAGGCTCCGGTTTCCTTGTCTGCGTAATTCAGCGCCATCTGCGGACTCGCGCCGCCGCCGACCTCGCCGATCGTCAGACAGTCCCGGCCCGCCAAAACCGTCTGCTTGAACTCTCGCAGGTAATCGAACAACGCCGGCAGATTGGAGAACTTCGACCAGTCCGCAGCCAGCCCCTGCGCGTTCACCGGCAGTTCGCTGTCCTGAAATTCAGGATCGCGGGCTAAATGCGCCACCGCATCGACGCGGAAACCGTCGATTCCCATATCCAGCCATTGCCGCGCGACCGCCTCCATGCGCTGCCGCAGAATCGGATTCGCCCAGTTCAGATCCGGCATTTTCCGTGAAAAGATCTTCATGTAATACTGGCCTGCCTGCTCGTCATAGGCCCAGGCGGAATCAGCGAAGAAACTCGCCCAGTTGGTCGGCGGCTGAGGACGGCCTGCGGCGTCATAGCGCGGCTCTTTCCAGATATAGAAAGCATGTTCCGGGCTGTCCGGATGCGCGCGGGCCTCGATAAACCACGGATGTTCGTCCGAGGTGTGGTTTAAAATCAGATCCAGAATAATCCGCAGACCCCGCCGGTGTGCCTGAGCGATCAGCTCCCGCACATCCGCCAGGGTTCCGAACATCGGATTGACGTCCAGAAAATCGCTGACGTCATAGCCGTTATCATCCATCGGCGACGGGTAAAACGGACCGATCCACAACAGCGTCACGCCCAGCGCCTTGAAATAATCCAGCTTGGCGATGATGCCGCGCAGATCGCCGATTCCATCATGATTACTGTCATAAAACGTCTTCGGCAGGATCTGATAGCCGACCGCTTCCTTCCACCACGTCTTTTCCATCCCGCTCCTCCTTTGCGCTTGATCCCGCTGTCTTCTTTCCAGGGATCACCCTGCGGATCCTTTCCTGTCGTGGATCCGCTCCGCTCACTCTTTTTCTTCATTATAAAAATAATTCCCGCCGACTTCAAGAAAACCCGGTTTTTCCTTGCGGAAATTCCGGTTGGGGCGCTACAATAAAAAGGTTGAGGAGTGAATTCATGAAAAATCAATCATTTGAAAGAGAAAACGCACGGCTGCTTCAGCAGCTGAGCACTGTCTGCGGAACGATGGAGCACAACGAGATCCAGAACGGACAGCTCGTATTTGAACGCTGGAACCTGCGGGTATCCGCCCGCGTCGATGCCCTGGACGAGCGGGTCATGACCGTCTGTACGTTTACGATCGAATGCCCGCGGTTTGACGAACCGGTCGTGGAATGCTGCGCGGGGGCGGGACAGGATCCGGATCAGGCGATCGGCGCGGCGGCCGCCAGCTTTTTATTCGGCATGATGGCGGCGGTGATCACCCTGATGCGGGGAGAATCCGTCCTGCAGCTGACCAGCGAGTTCGGCGGGAAAGAGCGGAAATGGAACTGCATCCAGAGTGAAATCGTCGGCATGGGCCAGCCGTTGTCCGGCGATCACCGGCTGGATTTCTGGAACGCGTTGAAAAGTGAGCTGCCAAGAGTGCTCGGCAGTCGGAAGATCACGTTCATCAAGATCTATGGCGCGCGTCAGGCCGACGGCAGCGTCACGGCGGAATGCCGCGTCAACGACGTTGTCTGCCGGTTTTTAAGCGAAGCGCTGGCCCGGATTGTGGAAAAGTGGGACAATACGCAGTTCGTTTCCCGCAAGCAAATCTTTATTCTGGAACAGGACCCCAAGCAGGCCGCCGTTTTCCCGTATACCAAGGAACAGATTACAGAAGCGACGATCAAAGCGATGCGGCTGTTTCAGGCCTGCGACACGGCTGAGAAGCTGGGACGCTATGGACAAATCCTGAGTAAAGATCTCAACGACCCCTCCCTGGCCGAGCTGTTCCGGTTCTTTCTGCCGGAAATCTGCGCGGAAAACGCCTTTTCTGAATTGATCGTCGACGAACAGCTGACGCTGTATTGCAAAAATCAGGTGATTCCCGTCACACTTTTCCAGCTGACCGCCTATGCCTGGATGAAGGAAGCGGTCTACGCGGGGTTTGGCAGTGAGGAATTTGACAACGATCTGTTCCGGCAGCTGATCGGACTCAGCTCGTTGTATTCCCTTGTCTGTCAGCTGAAGCAGGACAAAGCAGACCTGAACGGCCGGACTGCCGCCCTGCAGTTCCACGCATCCGACACCTTCCAGTTGTTTTAAATCGCCCGTTCAGCCCGCTTCTTATCCAGCGGGCTTTTTTTGTATAAAAACCCTTCCTTTATTCTTCCTTTTTTCTTACTTCCTTTTTATCTAATTAATCGTACAATTTCTTCTTTCATCAGAAACCATCACCTCAATCTCACCGAAAGCAGAAACGAAGAATTAATTCATATAATTTTTACCTTCATTTATATACAAGTAATTTCAAGATTAATTCAACCGTTTATTATTGCATTATTAAAATTACATCGTTGTTTAAAATGAACATGTACTCTCTTTTTATAGTCGTATTTAAGCGCAGATTGTAACGTTTAAAAAAAGTAACATAAAAATATGAAAAAGAAGAAAAAATCGAATGGAAAATCATTATTTATTCATCCAGTTTATTACCTTTTTGTTCAATTCCCGCTACAATAATCACGAAGGAAGTGAATAGTTATGAATGACGTCAATTATGTTGTTTTAGGCCGGCGTATCCGAATCCTGCGCAAGTACCGCCGGATGACTCAGGAACAGCTGGCCGAAGCCGCAGGTCTTTCCATCCAGCATCTCAGCAACGCGGAAAACGCCCGCACCAAGCTCGCCCACGCGAAAATCAAAAACATCGCCAACGCGCTGCATGTCTCTTTGGATGAATTGGCCGGCGACGGAATGGATCAAAAGCAAGTCCGGCCTGAAATAGCCGCGCTCTTTGAGGAATAAAGACAGCGCTTCAAAACGTCGGTTGTCATGAATTTCAAAGCCGACAGCGCTTCTTCATCCGCAAGAATAAAAGTGCGGCCGCAGAATTTCTCCATGTGTCCGCTCATGTGAAAAAACGGCTCCCT
This sequence comes from Holdemania sp., assembly GCF_986127675.1. Taxonomy (NCBI): domain Bacteria; kingdom Bacillati; phylum Bacillota; class Erysipelotrichia; order Erysipelotrichales; family Erysipelotrichaceae; genus Holdemania; species Holdemania sp. The sequence continues at coordinate 12,812 of NZ_CFQZWI010000014.1, forward strand.
GCGAAGCCGTTTTCTTCTTAATATTGGGTGATGTCGCGGAAAGAGATCAGCGCGATGTTCTTTTCTGCAAACCAGGCCTTCACTTCCGGGGCCATCGCCGCTTCCAGATCGTTGATCCGCACGTCGGTAAACGAGGACAACCGGTAAATTTCCCGGTCGAGATAGCCGGGATGCAGCGTCACCAGCGACAGCGGCAGCTCCGCGATCCCGCCGAGATCTTCGGTAAAATACGCCGCCGGCTCCACTCCCTGATCATAAAACGGATAGATTGAAGCGGCCCGCTGCGGCCGTTCTGTCAGTCTATGGTCGCGGTTTTCCAGATAAGACACATGCGGCAGATCATACCGCTTTGCCAACAGCGCCATCGCTTCCAATAGATGCGGCGAACGAACCGCGTGCCCTTCCAGATATTCCGGACGTCGGCCCGTCAGCGTGATAAACCTGCGGATCTGCCCGTCCACCTCCGCCACCGCCTGATCCAGATCAGGAATCGGATCCCGGCCCGCGGCCAGTTCTGCCCGGTACATTTTAGAGCTGTGGAAATTGCCCTGCTCGTCGATCAGATCCGGAATCAATGCCGGATCGGCAGTCGGTTTTCCGACGACGATGTTGATATGCAGCCCCAGGCATAAGCCCTCGGCTTCGCGCAGCCAGCCCAGGGCGGCCGGCGCGGCCGGCATGTTGATCATCACGCCGGTGCTGCGCACAATCCCTTCGCGGTACGCTTTTAAAATTCCCAGACTGATCGCTTCGGTAAATCCGTAATCGTCAGCCTTCACAAGACAACGTTTCATCGCACGCCATCCTCAATTAAGCGATCTTGCGCTTCATCGCTTCCGGATTGAACACCGAAGTGTCCTTTGCGCGGTCATAAACAATTCGCCCTTCGACCATCGTCAGCACGCATTCATAATCGTCGCTGATGACCGCCAGATCGGCGTTTTTGCCCTCCGCCAGCGAGCCTGTGACCGGATCAAGCCCCAAGAAGCGGGCGGGATTGAGCGACGCCATCTGCACCGCGTCCTCCAGCGATACGCCGACGATGTTGACCAGCTGTCCGATATTATACAGCACCCACTTGCCGCTGCCGCAGATCCGGCCGTGCAGATCGAGAATCAGCCCCTTTTCATCGGCGATCATCTCTTTGTTGTAGCGCATGTAATGTCCCGTCGGCAAACCGGCGATATAATTGGAATCCGAAATCAGGCAGAACTTCTCGACCGGCTGCATCCGCAGGCAGATCTGGATCATTTCCTTGCAGACATGATTCAGGTCGGTGATCAGTTCGTAGCGCAGATTGTCTTCCAGCAGATACTGGCCCAGCGCCCCGACGTTGCGGTGATGGATCCCGCGCATCCCGTTGCACAGGTGCGTGACGATATCCAAACCGACCTCATCCATCGCTTTGCGGATATCCTCGGCATAGGCTTTCGTGTGCGCGGACGCGACTTTAATTCCCTTTTGATGAAGCAGGCGGATGACGTCGTAGGCCTTTGGCAGCTCCGGCGCGATCGCCATCATGACCATCTTTCCTTTGGCCTTGTCGATCAAGCGCCGGGCTTCCACGACGTCCGGCAGCGGGTAATCCTCGCCGACCGTATTCTCGCCGCCGCGCGCCCAGAACGGACCTTCGGAATGCACGCCGTAAATCCGCGCGCCGTCCAGCGGCTCTCCGGTACAGTCGGCGATGGCCTCAAATGCTTCTTCCTTGGCGGTCGGCAGCACGCCGGTCACCCCGACCGACGCGACGGCCTTGGCAAATCCCTTCACGTCTTTCTCCTTCGCCGGATCGGTCATCGACCAGCCGCCGAAGCCGTGGTTATGAATATCAATGATGCCCGGGATGATCCGCTGATCTTCAAAATCAAGATCTGCCGGCCCCGCCGCCGGGCCGATCCGCACGATCTTACCGTCTTCAATCTCGATGACACCGTCAACGATGCCCTGCTCCGTGACGATCCGGCGCGAGCGCAGTACGGTCCTCATGCGTTTTCCTCGATCCGCATCTCGCGGTAGAATTCCGGGTTAAACAGATCGGTATCGGTCTGGCAGTCATACACCTTGCGGCCGCGCACATACGTGGCCACCGTCTGGTAATCGTCGGTGATGACGACGCAGTCAGCGTCCTTGCCGACCTCCAGCGATCCCTTGCGGTCTGCCAGTCCATACTTCTTCGCCGGGTTGAGCGACGCCATGCGGCTGACCGTGCTCATCGGCATGCCCAGCTTTTCCACCAGGTTGCCGATGCCGTAAAGCACCGGCTTGGAGCTGCCGCACAGCCGGCCGGTATCGCTCAGGCAGAAACCCTCCGGCGTAATCGAAATGATCATGCCCGGATGCCAGCCCTTATATTGGCCGATCGGCGCTCCGGCCATGCCGGAACAATCGGAGATCATCATAAACCGCGACGGATCCTTCAGCTTGAAGTACAGCTTCAGCATTTCCAGACTGATATGCAGCCCGTCGCAGATGACTTCGCACTCGACGTTCTCATTATTTAAGGCCGCGCCCAGACCGCCGATATCACGATGATGCAGCCCGGTCATGACGTTGCCGGTATGCGTCGCGACGCTGAGGCCCCGGGCATACGCCGCCATCGCTTCGCCATACGTGCAGTCGCTGTGAGCATAGGCCAGCATCACGCCCTCGGACAGGAAATAGTCGATGATCGGATCGATGCCCGGGATTTCCGGAGCCAGCGCGACCAGCTTCAGTTTGCCCTGACCGTCGGCGACCATCTGCTTCGCCGTGGCCAGCGATACCTCCGGCCAGCCGGTGCGGATTCCTTTTTCCCCGACCCGGTTCAGCCATGGGCCTTCGCTGTGAATACCGACGATGTCCGCGCCTTCGTTGTCCTCGTCCGCCACTTCGCTGACGCTGCGGATCATGGAAACCGCGCAGGTTGGGAAAATGCTGGTGACGCCCTGAGAACCCAAAGCCTTCAAATAATGCCGGATGATCGGTTTCTGCACCTGCGGATCCGTGCTGACCTGCCCGGATAAGCCGTAGCCGTGCGTGCCGTGATTGTGGGTGTCGAAGATGCCCGGGATAATCCGCTGATTACCGTAATCCACCGCTTCGGCCAGAAGCTGCGGATCCTGTGTGAAGCCGGTAAGCTTGCCTGCTTCAATGATCATCGCGCCGGACTGCCACTGTCCGTTCCAGAGAATGCGTTCGCTTTTTAATATCGTTTTCATTATTTCTCCTTTATTATGATTTATTTTTTATCAAGCTTTGATGAAAATGGAAGAAGAAAACACAAAGGGCTGCGCTGGCAGCCCTTCCTTCTTTCCTTAGAAGATTCCGAAGAACGCCAGCGCCACGCTGAGAACGAGAATTCCCAGAACCAGCGTCACCGGACGTACGCCCTTTTTAATTAACGCGACCAGACCGAAGACCAGCGCGACCGACAGGATCCCCGGCATAATCGAGTTGACGACGTCGAGGACGACGACCGAGGTCTGACCGACCTGAATCGTCCAGGCCAGCTTGACATTCACCATCGAAGCGACCATCGCGCCGACCATGCTTAAGCCCAGGATAGCCGCTGATTTGGTCAGCGACGTCATTAAACCGGAGGAGAAGATCGAGTCGATGAACGAGGTGCCCATCGTATAGCCGATTTTCAACAGATACCAACGCGCGACGACCTGCGAACCGCCGTAAAGCAGCACGAAGATCAGCACGCCTAACAGATTCCCTTCGGCGCATAAGCCGATGCCGATGCCCGCGGCGATGACGCGCACGCAGTTGAAGAAGAACGCGTCGCCGATCCCGGCGGTCGGGCCCATCAGCGCGACCTTGATGTTTTCAATCGTATCGTCGTCGACGCTGCCCTTGGTCACCTTTTCCCGCTCCAGCGCGTAGGCCAGACCGGCGATGAAGCTGAACAGCACGGCGTGAGTGTTGAAGAAGTTATTATGCCGGACCAGCGCCTGCTTACGCTCTTCCGGATCGCTGTAAAGCTCCTCGATGGCCGGAGCCATCGTGCAGGTGAAGGCGTTGCCTTCCATCTTAACCATATTGAAGCCGCAGAACACCAGTCCGGAATTCCAGAACATGGATTTCAGCGTTTTCTTTTCCTGTGCGGATAATTCCATTTTCGCCATTAGAAGAAATCCTCCTCGTTATTCCCGTTCGCGCTGGCTGCGGCGGCGTTGGCCGTCTTGGCGTCCAGCAGCTTTTTATCATTGTAGAAGTACATGATCGCGACGACCGCCATGATGATTGCGATCGGCAGCTGGCCTAAGCCCAGATATTTCGACAGAACGAAGCCGACGAAGAAGAACCCGCCGATTTCCTTGTCCCAGATCATCGACGTCAGAATGGCGAAGCCGACGCCCGTCATCATGCCCGAGGCCGCTGACAGGCCGCTCATCACCCACGCCGGCAGGTTGCCGATCACACTCTGCAAGCCCTCGACCCCAAAGGCGACGGCCAGAAACAGAATGATCGTCTGCGGCAGACGGTCGACGAACAAACCGCACAAAATGGTCTGAATGCGGAAGCTCTTCATGTTGCCGGTTCCCGCCAGATGTTCCCAATACGGCGCTAAGGAAGCCAGCACCGGTTTATACATTTCCCCGACGGTCGCCATCAGCGTGCCGATCGGCATCGCCAGCGCCAGACCGGTTTCCGTATCAACGCCGGTCAGAATCGTCATCGCCACGGCGATGATCGAAGCCGAACACGCATCCGCCGGCACTGATCCGCCGATTGCGGAAATCCCCATGAAAATCGCTTCCAGCGAAGCCCCCATGACTACGCCAGTTGTCAAATCCCCTAAAACCAGGCCGGTAATCGCCGCCGTCACGATCGGACGGGCGAAGGTCTGCCACGACATCACGCGGTCGACGCCGTTGACGATCAGCCATGCAAGCATGACTAATAACGCACTTTGAATCATCCTTTTTTCCTCCTCTTATTTAAACAGGTTGGTAATATCCTCGGCCGGCTCCTCCGGAGTCGTCTGATAGATACATTTCAAGCCAGTCGCGATCAGATGCTTGAAGCTCTCCACTTCCACCTGGTCGCAATAGATGTTGTTGCCATAGCGCTTGCGCGGCATGCCCGGTTTTTCCGGAGCGATCCGGCCGTAGTTGCCGATGTTGATGTACGGGATGCCGCTGACGGCCGCCACGACGCGCTCGGCGTCCTCGGGGCTGTTGACCAGCATCAGGATTTTCATCGCTTCACAACGCGGATCCTGAAGCAGGGCGATCGCGTCGTCCACGCTGCGGATCGCGGTTTTGATGCCGGCGGGCGCGGCCATTTTCAAACTTTTCTGGATAATCGGACTGTTGGCAGCGGCATCGTTGCCGACGACGATGTGATCGACGCCGGTGTGCCGCGACCATTTGATCGCGATCTGGCCGTGAATCAGCCGTTCGTCGATCCGAAACATTTTGATCATACTCTTCCTCCTCTCATCCGGGAAAGATCGGTTGGCCTGTCCCCCGGACACAAAAGCTGCAGGGCAACGGATTCCAAAGTGAGCCGGACTTCGAATTTCCGTTTAGAAGATAAGCGCGCGTTTATCTTTACAACTGGATTATAAGCGCTTTCAGAATGAATTACCTCATGGAAAAACAGGACAAAAAAAGGGCAATGTTCATCATTTGCCCTTAGTCAGAGGTAATTTTTTGCGCCGTTTTTATTTTTTACACTTCAAACATCCCGCCGCCGGCCTGCAGACAGCGCTTCACCGCGTTGATCAACAGGCTTAAATCCCGGGTTTTCAACAGGGCCTCGATGTTTTCCTGATCGACCGCCAGCTGATGCGCGGCCTGATCGAGAAACCGTAAGCTTTGCAAACCCGCGGCGAAATCGGCGGTGATGTAGATCAGATAGCGGATCTCTTTCTTTTCCCACACGCCCGGTTTGCTTAACCGGTAGATCTCAAAGCTGTTGCGGCGGGTGTACTGGCGGCTTTGGACGATGATCACGGTCTGGTGCACCACGCGGAAATCGCGCACCCGCGTCAGCTCTTCCTCCATTTTCTGCACGGCGTAGTAATCGCGGCCGTTTTTGTAGCTGATCAGATGGATGAAGGCTTCCTTGCCGTCATATTCAAATTCCGGATAAAAACTGGCGGTATCCCAGCCGAATTGATCGAGCAGCGGCTGCAGCTGATAGCCGTCCATGATCACCGTATTGAAAAACTGATTGAATTCGCGGGCTTCCGGAATCTGGTTGATCACCATGTAGGGAATGGTATAGCGGTAACTATAAGATGGAAAGTTCAGCAGCAGGCAGTCATATTGACTTTGATCGAGTCCGCGCACCTCATAAAATTCATAGATGTCGACCGTTTCAAACCAGCGCTTGCGAAAACGCCGCAGCAGGCGGCTGCGGATAATCTCCGAGGCCATCCGGCCGTTGCGGCTGCAGATCAGAACACGGCGTTTCTTATACGGATAAGGCACGGTGTCGATCAGCGTGAAAAAGCGCACCGCAAGCATGTTGACCTCCATATCGGTGATCGGCACGGACAGATGGCTTTCCAGAATCTGCGCGGCGCTGACCGCCAGTGCTTCGCAAACAGGAGAATAACGGATACCGTTGTTGTCGACATGTGAGCCGAGGATGGAATAACGGAAGTTGAGCGAATCGCAGAACAACAGCGGGATCAGGCCCGGGATCATCACGCGGCCGTAATCCGGCAGCGCGGCGAGATCCACGCCCCAGCTTGTTTTCAAGCCTTGCGCAATCTTCCCCGCCAGCTCGCAGGCCAGCTGATAACAGCCGGGATATCGCTGGGGCAGCTGCGGATGATCGATCGGATCGTTCCAGCAAAGCAGGATCACCGCGATCGCCAGCACCTCCTCCTCGGGCAGCTCAAAGCCCGGATAGGCAGCCTGAAGCGCAGCGACGATCCTGATCGCGATCTGCGCCTCGTCAAAGGAGCGCAGATAAGACATCTTCGCTTCGTCCATAGACACGGCAAACCTGGCCTTGATGCGGTTGCGCGCCAGCACCAGATACCAGGCGATGCGGTTTGTGTAGGTGTCGCTGATCGCAATCCCGCTCTCCCGCAGCACGCGCAGGAAAATATGCCGGATCTCGTTGCGTTCCTCTTCATCCACGTCAAAATACTGCACGTATTCATCGTAATTCAGAAATGAGACCGCTTTATAATAATGGATCTCATACAGCTCGAGCATGCACAGCCGGCGTTGAAATTCCTCGCCGGTGACCTTGACGCCGTACTTCGGCCGGGACTGCAGCGTCAGACCGAAGGCTGCCAGACATTGGCGGACTTCCCGCAGCTGTGCCTGCAGTGTGCGCCGCGACAAGAACAGCTGGTCGGAAATCGCATCGAAGGTCAGGTAGCGGGGCGCGACGATCAGCCGGCGGACGATGTCATTAGTACGGCCGACGATTTCACTTTTAGTGTAGTTCATCGTGCTGAAGCGGATCTGAAGCTGTTCGCGGACTGGATCATACACCGCGTGATCCAGAATCTGCAGCAGATAGCCCTTGCCTTTGCGGGTCAGAATTTCAACGCCGCTGGCCTGCGCCAGCTCGCGCAGCTCCGCCATATCATTTTTCACCGTGCGTTCGCTGACGCCGGCCATCGCCGCCAGCTGTCTGGCCTGCAGCGGCTGATCGCTGTTATCCAGCAGATAAAGCATCAATAACAGCCGGTTCTTCACGACCGCCATAAAATAAATTCCCCTTTCGTTTAAAAACGCGCCGTGCTTCGTCGATCAGCCTTCAGCCGCCAGCGGGGCACAGGCTGCTTCCCGTTGTTTGAGCGTCATTTCATGCAGCACGCTGAGCTGCAGCGGAATCGCCAGCACAAAGCTGCACACATCGGCGATCGGCTGGGCGATTTCCACGCCCTGAATCCCGATCAGCGCTGGCAAGAGCAGCACCGCCGGGATGAAGAACAGTCCCTGCCGCGACATCGCCAGCAGCGAAGCGCGGAAGGATTTTCCGATCGTCTGCAGCATCATGTTGCAGATCGTAATCCACCCACACAGCGGAAAGGTCAGGCATTGCCAGCGCAGCGCCTGGGTGCCGATCGCGATCACCTGCGGATCATTTTTGGAGAACAGCTGAATCACCTGCGGGGCCAGCAGATAGCCGGCCGCCGACAACATGATCAGGATCACCGTGGCGACCTTCACGCAGAACCAGAAGCCTTCCTTGACCCGGTCATACAGAAAGGCGCCGTAGTTGAAGCCGCACACCGGCTGGAAGCCCTGACCGAAGCCGGTTACCACCGAAGCCGCCAGATTCATCACCCGGCCGACGACCGACATCGCCGCGATCGCCGCGTCGCCGTACGGCCCCGCCATCAAATTCAGACAGATCGTCGCCACGCTGCCTAATCCCTGCCGGCACAGCGAAGGCATGCCGCCGTTGATGATCTGAGAATAGTAGTATTTGGAGAACGTAACGTTGCGCAGGCGGATGCGCAGGTTGCCGCCCTGGGTCGTACCCTTGAGCAGCAGCACAAAGCCGACGAACTGGCTGATGATCGTCGCCAGCGCAGCCCCGCTGACACCCATGTCAAAGACAAAGATGAACAGCGGATCCAGAGCGATGTTGAGCACTGCCCCGGAGGCGATGCCGATCATCGCATAGAACGCGCTGCCCTGGAAGCGCAGCTGATTGTTGAGCACCAGCGAAGCCGTCATATACGGAGCGCCGATCAGGATTAAGCGCAGATACTGGCGGGCGTAGGGCAGAATGGTTTCCGTCGCGCCCAGAATCCGGCACAAAGGATCGATCAAGATTTCTCCCAGTAAAAAGATCACCGTGCCCAGCGCCAGCGCCGTAAAAAAGCCGGTCGCCGCCATCTGCTGCGCTTCGTCAAAGCGGTGCTGCCCCATTTTGCGTGAAATATAATTGCCCGAGCCGTGGCCGCAGAAAAAGCCGAAGGCCTGGATGATCGCCATCAGCGCAAACGAAACGCCGACCGCCGCGGTGGCGCTGGTTCCGATCCGGGCGACGAAGAACGTGTCCGCCATGTTGTAAAACGACGTTACCAGCATGCTGATAATCGTTGGCACGGCCAGTCTGCAGATTAGACTGGACACGGGCTTTTCCGTCATCGTTTTGTATTTTTCCTCTTGTGTTTCTGGTTTCCCCATAGATTTCTCCTCTTTCAACCTTTTTTCGACCTTCTTATTGTATAATGGAAATCAGGATTCCACAAATTCATTCATTTTATGATTTCCATTACTTCATGTAATAATCGAAGAAGGAAAGGAGTGCCTCATGGATTTCAAAGAATTAACGTATGTGCTGGCGCTGGCACGGCATCAGAGTGTTACCAAGGCGGCTCAGGAGTTATATCTGACCCAGCCGGCGCTGACGCGGTTTCTGCAGCGCCTGGAAACGAGCGTGGGCCAGTTGTTGTTCACCCGCTCCGGCAACCGGCTGATTCCGACGTATGCCGGTGAAAAGTATATTGAACGGGCGCAGGAAATGCTGCTTTTGAAAAAACAGCTGGACGCGGAAATGCAGGATATCGTCCAAGTGCACCGGGGACAGCTGCGGATCGGCTTGTCGATCTTCCGCAGTTTTTCCCTGCTGCCCAACGTGCTGCCGGAATTCACCCGCAAATATCCGCACGTGAAGATCCTTGTTGAAGAAAACGATCCGGCGTTTCTGGAGGAGGCTTTGTGCCGGGGCGAGCTAGATCTGGCGTTTTTCTCGCTGCCGACGCGCCGCAAGGAAATCGTGACGGAAACGATCCGGACTGAAGAGCTGGTGCTGCTTCTGCCGCCGCAGGATCCGCTGGCCAGTCAAGCTCAGCGGCGTCCGGGGTCTCGTTACCCATGGCTGGATCTTGGCTGGGTCAAAGAGCGGCCGTTTATCCTGCAGAAAAAGGATCAGCGCACGCGGCAGATCACAGACCGGTTGTTTCATGATTACGCCTTCACGCCCAACGTGATTCTGGAGATTCAGAACATCGACGTGTCGATGGCGCTGACAGCGGCCGGTTATGGTTGTTCTTTCACCCGCGATATCCATGCGGTCGAACTGCAGGCGTATCAGCCGGCGCCGCAGTGTTTCTCCGTCGGCCGCCAGCGCACGCTGACGCAGTATGCCGCGGCTTACCGCAAGGGCGCGTACCTGCCGGATTATGCCCGGGATTTCATTGAGTTAGTAAGGGAGCAATTAAATACTACTAAATAATTTAAAATTATCTGATAGAAGAGTAAATTGCAGTCAGGTATAACTGACTCAATATTTTCATCACGCTTTCCATAATTTCCAATATTCTCATGGAAATCAGCATTGTCATCCTTAAGACCTCATTCTTAATTTCAAGATATTCATATTTTCAAATTGAAACTCTTTATTATCTTTAATTTCTATAATATTCTCACTGACAAATGAATATAATCTGCAAAAAAGCTGAATCGAACGATTTTGAAATTCGCCGGATTCAGCTCTTTCAGTGCATGTTCTATTCTTCCACGCTCATCAACAAGGAAGACTCCACATTCAGTTCGCTGTCGCCGCGCACACCGATATAAGCTTTACCCGGCTGAATCGCCGTCACGACACCCTGCTCATCCACGACCGCCACGCTCTCGTCGCTGGAAAACCAATGCAGCGGGACATCATCCGCGGATTCCGGCACAACTTCGCAGGTGACACGGGTTGTTTCTCCCGGCTTCAGTCCGCTCTTTTCCGCGCTGAGAAACAAGTTCTGAACCGGCGTCACTTCCCGAATCTGCACATCATCCAGCCACAGCGTGCCCTCAGCGCCGCCCAGCTTAAAGCTCAGCTCCAGCGTCGAGGCAGAATACGCCGTGACAAAATCATAGCGGTAAACCGCCCAGTCTTCGCTCATGCACAGATTATCGTTCAGCTGGACCTGATGTGTCGGGATGACCTCGCCCGCCGCCGTTTTCTGCGTCATTTCCAGACCGAAGCTGTCGCTGCTCAAGCCGGCCGCCTTATGATGGAAAACCAGTTGATAGGTGGTATTCGGCTTTAATTCCAGCTCTGTGCTGAGCACCCCGGCGGCAGAAGCGTCGGTTCCCGTTGCTCTCAGCGCCAGCGACTGACTGCCTTCTGTCTGAGTCTGCGTATCGACCGCAGCTGTCAGCGCCGCAGAACCCGGCTGATCTTCCTTCAGACGCCATCCTGCCGGCAACGAATCGCCGGCTTCCTCAAAGCTGCCGTTCGCCAACAAATTAGCGGAATCCGCCGGTCTTCGGACCGGATCGCCAAAGATCTCAATCTCCGTGATTTCATAACCTTGATCCGCAGCCTGCTTGCCTGACAAGTCCAGGCGCACAAACTTCACTTCCTGCTTTTCAGCGGAAATCGCATCGCTGTCCGTCACTTTTTCCACGGCAGCGATTGGTTTAAAGGTTTCCCCATCGACCGATCCGGACACCGCATAGTCTCCCGCGCGGACCGCGCCCCACAGAACGTTGATCTGTTCCACAGCGATCACCTCGTTCAGCTCAATCGTAATCGTCTGCGCCTCCGCAACGTCAGAAACCCACGGCGTCTTTCTGTCATAATCGACTAAAAGATACGGTGAACATTCTTCGTTGACAGAAGAAACCACGACGCTCTGACCTAAGGCCCGGTTGTCCGAATTGGCCGTGCCTTCCACTTCACCTAACAATTCAAATTCAGCATAGAACAGATCATGATCGGACAATTCGCTCTCCACCCGCTGGATATCCGTAATCCGCATATTCTTCGTGCACAGCACATTGTCGATTGTCAGCACCTGCATCGACGGATCGTCGCCTGCGCGGTAGGTATCGTACCACATTCCGTTATACCCGTTGGCAAGATTGAAATTATCCAGAAACATCGAATATTCGTAGGCGTGTTGATCAGTATTAAAATCCGCGGTGATGATTTTATATTCTACCGGATCCGCATTCACCCGCTCGATCACCTGCGCGATCTGACGGCGGCGCAAATCCAGGTTTTCCCAGCTTAAATGGGTGTTGTATAAGGCGATTTGAACGCCGTCCTTTTCAATGACGACGCGCTCCAGCGTTTTTGTCGCCCGGCTGCCAGTGCTTTCTAACGGGATCGAGCTGACGGCCTGCGGTTCATAGCGGGAAAGAATGCCGACCCCGAATGCGCCGTTAGCGAAATCGCGGCCTTTGGCAAAATGGGCATAGGGATAATCCTCATTCACAAAGCTCTGGACCATATCCACCGGATTGCGGTCGTTGAGCACGTCGACTTCCTGAATGCCGACGGCGTCCAGATGATGCTGGGCAAAGAGTTCAGCCATCGCCTGGGTATCGGGATGATTCTTCGCGGCGATATTCCACGTCCCGATGCGCAGCGTAACCGGGCCCAAACTTCCTGATGAAGTCTGTGAGGAAGCGCTGCAGCCGGTGACCGGCAGCATCAGCAGCAGTATGCCCAGCGTGAATTTCATTATTTTTTTCATGGTATCCTCCTGTTGTTAACGATTACGAGCAGGTTGACGCCTGCCCTTAAATATAGTGTACTCATCTTCGCCGCCGTTGTCTATTCATGATTCTTATGGATAAGTCAGATTTCGTTATTCATAAATTCGTCTTATGGTATAATAAGGTCAGAATCGAGGGGATAGCATGCTGGATTATCGCTTAAAAACCTTTCTGCTTCTCAGCAAGACGCTGAATTACACGAAAACGGCCCAGCAGCTGCATATGAGCCAGCCGGCTGTGTCGCAGCATATCCGCTACCTGGAGCAAACCTACAACATCAAGCTGTTTGAATATTATAATCGGCGGCTGCAGCTGACGGAAATGGGGCAGCGGTTTTATCAGCAGGTTTTAGCGTTGGAGGTGCAAAGTCAGGACATCATCGAACGGCTGCGGCAGGAACAGGAGCACCGGCGTCTGCTTCGGTTTGACTGCACCTTCACCTTCGGCGAGTACATCATGCCGCCATTAGTCTGCCGTTGGATGAGGGAGAATCCCAATACCGAGCTGTGCATGCGAATCTCAGGGACGACGGCCTGTCTGGAAGCGCTCGATCAGGGCGAGATCGATTTCGCGTTAGTCGAGGGCTTCTTCGACAAAGCGGTGTATGAAAGCCGGCTGATCAAGATGACGCACATGGGGCTGGTTGTCCCGGTCGGCCATCCGCTGACGCAGAAGAAAGACGTCATGCTGAACGACCTGATCGATTATCCGTTAGTTGTGCGGCAGAAGGAATCGCGGATGCGCGGAATCCTGCCGACCGGTCTGGCAGAACACAATCTTTCTTACGAAAGCTTCGCCGGTTTAGTGCAGTGCGGAAGCATGAACGTCATGAAGACATTGATCAAAAACGGCTGCGGCATCGGTTTTCTGCACGCGGATATCATCCATCCGGAACTGCTTGAGGGCACGTTAGTTGAAATCCCGGTGAATGATTTTGTCCTGAAGCGGGAACTGAATATGGTTTATCTGCCGCACCATGCCGATCCGGGTATGCTCGATCAGATTTATCAGGATCTGGCGGAGCATCTCAAACAGCTGGGTACTCATTAAAGCAATTCTTCCGGCTAATCTTGGAATGAAGAAGAGATGACAAACAGAGATTTCGCATAAAAATAAAGCAGGATCCGACATAAATTGCAGGAGTGATAAAAGCAGGAATATTGTTTATGAAAGTATTGCCTGCTTTTTTACATTTCTGCGAAGAGTTATCCTTTTTGAAAAACAGAAATTTAAGAAAAAAACGGAAGAAAGAGATTACGAAGCGTATTTCATCTTCTCGGCTATCCCTCATTATTCCGTTGAAATCTTTTCCATCAACTTCTATTCGATCCTCTCAATCCGACTGCTTTTCATCTCTGGCATCCCTTTTTTACCTGATTTGGATTACAGGCGTAACGAAAGATGCTCAGCTTACTGTAGAGCTGCGAAAAAGCAGCGTAAAGAGGTGGTTTAAGTTCAGCAATGCTGTATCGAAATTCCTTGTCACTCCTTTTGCATGATCATTTCATTCTACGAGAATTAAGGGCAAGATTATGCCTTCAGGCTGTCCTGAATTTTTCAATAAGACCCTTTTAATTCCGCAGTTCACTCATGGAAATATACTATATTTTTGAACGGATTGAGGCTACAATTCTTACATTTTTAAAGATATGAAAAAAGACAGTTGTATCAATTTACAACTGTCTTTGTGATTGTTCAGGGGACTCTTTCGGTAGTCTCTAGTAGCCTCTTTTCATTTTTTAAACTGGAAAAGAGGTTATCTTTTAAATAAGATTTAATTTCTCAGGCTTCGACGATCAGCCACAGAAATTCGTAAGCCTTCAGGTCCAAGCTCTCCTGACTGCCGCGGATTCTTCGGCCCGTCAGCAATTCCCGCGCCTGTTCCTCCTTATTAAATAAGGAAGTAAGCGCACAGTATTGCGGCGATTCTGTAAAGTTGAATAAAAACAACAGCCGACGCTGTTCAGCGGCACGAACGAACGCCAACACTGCGTCGTTGCCAACATTCCCAATCTGTTCCCGACCTTCATTCCAATCCGGGTCCGCCGCCCGGACTTGCAGCATGGCTTTCAGGCTTTGGAAAATCCGGTATTCCACAGTCAGCGGCTGATAACGCCGCCGGGCTTTGTCTTCCACATAAACCGGTCTTTGCAGCCAGCGGCGGTCGCCTTCCTTTTCCGGATCCAGTCGGAAACTGGCGTCGTTGAGCGCGCCAAGTTCATCCCCATCCTGAAGCAGCGGCATCCCCCGCAAAGCCAGGTTCAGTCCCAGCAGCAGTAAAATCCGCCGACAGCTGTTTTCCAACTCATAAGGCTCATGTCCGTCCAAAGCCCGGCCGCAGCCAGCCCAGCTGGCCAGCGTTCCATAACACCGTCCGCTTTCCCGATCGCTTTCCCCTTCGGCAAAACTGCCCAGCGCCTGTCCTGTATAAAAATCCCTCAGAAACTGCCGGTGACAGTCCGGATCCCAGCCCCGCATCCGCGCCGCTTCCTCATTAAAATTCCAAACTACCCCCTGATCTTCGCCCACCGGATGAACCGCGATCGCTGACGAATTCAAGGCGTGGAAAACAAGATCGCCCTGCAGCATTTTCGTATCGCGCGTCGCCAGAGAATTCCAACCGTTGATCATCAATCCCTGATCGACGATAGCGGTTCCCGCCGGCGTCCGTTGGGAAAGAATCTGTAAATCCTTCGCCCCCGCTTCACTGTGACCCATGACCAGAACATCCGGACACACCAGTTTTCCGGCCGCCGCGAAGAGCGCAAACAAATCCGGAACCTGCGGATACAAGCGCTGAGCTTTGCATTCCTTCCACATTGAATCCAGTTGTTTCAGCTCAATCACATCCGCCCCGAAACTGACAAGTTCACAGAAACGTTCCAACATGCCCGCAAGCACCTGCGGATTCTTGTAGTCGAGCAGCCAGCCGCCGGTTTGCGGATGACGATATACATATTGTCCAATCTCATCCAGCCGCAAAAAGTCGCCGTTTTCTTTTTCTTTAGAAAACGGACTGAACAGCGCCGCCAGCTTCGGATCGGAAATCATCCAGTACCGCTGCTGCATCGCGCTGTCGCCCTGGATGGCTTCGAGCGCCCAGGGATCCTCTGCCGGCGTGCTGGCAACATCCAAATCCACGCCGACCGCCAATCCTTCTTCATGCCACAGATCGATCCTTTGCCGAAGCGTTTGCCGCAGAGATTCCGTATAAGGAAAAGGTACGTCGCCGAACAATATCCAGCCCACGCCCAGTTCCTTCAGCTCCTGCGCCCGCGCATGAACCTGCGCCGGGGTCTGTGCATCTGAATAAACAAGCCGCATCCCCGCCGGTTCCTGCTTAAACCACGGCGTCTGCCGATCCGTTCTCTGTAAATTTAAAGTTCGCTTCTGCGCTTGTTCATCCAGCATCGCCAGCAGCGCGTCAAAGTCTTCTTCCCGGACGTGAAACGGCTGATAGACGCGGAAGTAAGCCGCCTCCATGTCCCCTTTTAAAGGTTGAAGCCGCCGTAAAAATTCACTGCCGCCCATGTCTAACTCTCCGATTGCGAATCAAGCAGAGCCTGCGCTTCTTCCGTCGTGACTAACGACGGCATTCCGCCTTTCCGGGTCACCGACAGCGCCCCTGACGCATTCGCCAGCCGCAGCATTTGATAGACATCGTCGCCGTTAAGCTGTTCCAGCGTTTTTCCTGATTTTAAGAAACTGGCCAGGAAACAGCCTAAGAATCCATCGCCCGCCCCCGTCGTATCGACGACTGAAACCGGGAAGGTCGGAGCGTTAATGTAATAGCCGTGGATCAGCGCATGACTGCCTTTTTCTCCTTCGGTGATTAAAATCAGCGGTGTTTTGTATTTCTTCGCGAGCTGCCGCGCGCCTTCTTCCAACGTTTCGCAGCCCGTCAAAAAAATCAATTCGTCTTCCGCTACCTTGAGGATATCGCAGAATTGCAGCCCATGCCGGATCTCATGCCGGGCTTCTTCCTCGCTGTTCCACAGCGGCATCCGCAGATTCGGGTCAAACGACAGAATCTTGCCTTTCTGCTGGGCATATTTGACTAATTCGAACGTTGTGATCCGCGCCGGGTTATGCGTCATCGACACGGAACCATAATGAAACAGATCGCACTCGTCGATCGCGCGCAGATTTACTGCCTGACTTTCGATCATTGTGTCCGCGCCAGGATTGCGGTAAAAGCAGAACGACCGTTCCCCCTTCTCGTCTAACTGCACAAACGCCAACGTCGTCTTATAACGGGAATTGACAACCATGTATTCCGTATTGACGCCTTGATTGCGCAGCTTTTCCTGTAAAAACTGACCGAAGATATCGTCGCCGACCTCGCCCACAAAGCAAGCTTGCACGCCGTGCTTCACCGCCGCTGCCGCCAAGTTCGCCGGCGCGCCGCCGGGATTGCGTTCAAATATGATATTTCCGTTTTCGCTGACGCCTACCGGAGTAAAATCGATCAATGTTTCGCCAAATGAACATATTTTCATCTTAAGTGCCTCCTGCCCAAGATCATGAGTCCTTCTTATCTTATTCTAACACGAACCCAACTTTTCCCAAACACTAATCGCAAGCGTTTTCATTCACTTTTTCAAAATTAAAACAGGAATTTCGCTTCTTCAAACAAAAAGAAAAGGATTCCTGATAAGAAATCTCTTTTCTGATTGAGTGTCTTACGACGCGGAGCCTTTGATCACCTCATCGCCGACCCCGATTCGGATTTTATCCCTCCGCTGCAGCTGATCGTCATTCAGCATCAAGACGAAACAAACTTTTGTCCGGGTCTGAGGCTCTAATGTTTTGCTTTGTAAAAAATCATTTCCTTCCGGAATCATAATCCAGCCATATACAAATTCGGAATTTTCCTGCCACAGTATCCCCAGGCGTTCCTCCGCCTTGACCGTTTCAGAGCCATGATTTTCAAACAGTCCCTCAGCCACATAAAGCTGCATACCCGGATCCGCCTTCATGTAGGTATAATCGCCGGTGGTATTCGGCGGGTCCAGACGGGTTACTGTGCTGATTTTCTCGATCGTCAGACGATCTTGCGCTGTTTCAATCACATCGCCTTCCTGATAGACCGGATAAGCGTCCAAGTCATCACCCACCGTATAATCCATCCCGAAGCAATGGCCGTTCACCGCCAACTTCAGCCTTCCTGAAGAAGCTGCGTCAGCATCGAGTTTAATGAGCAGACGCAAGATTTTTTCTGTTCCCGGATCGAATGAGTCATAGACTTCCAGCTCCGTTTCCCCTTCCTCAGCAAACAGATCATAGCCGCCGATTTCAATTTCCTCGTTATGATAAATCAAACTGAACAACAGAAGATGAAGATCATAGTCTTCTCCATTTTTGACCTTAAGCCGCAAACTGATTCCTTGTTCCCCATCTTCCAGACTCATACCGGAATCGCTGCGATACATCAGTACCGAATTTACCGTCTTAATTTCTTCCACCGTCAGCTCTGCCTTTCCCGCCAGGAAGGACTCGCCGATTTTCAATTCAGCATCCTCCGATAAAACAGAATCGTTGGGCTGCGGTATTTGAAACTGGATTTCTTTCTGCGCTTCCTTTTGATCCTTGTACGCTAATCCCATCAGCACGGGGTCGCTTGATTTCGTGATCAAAATCCATCCCCGGCTGCTTTCCTGGCGGGCCATTGGCTTTATTCCCTGAAACCAGTTTCCCGGATAGATGGCCCAAGACTCGTAAATGGGTTCGTCCTCTGTTTCCTCTGTCTGAAAAGAAGCTTCCCATACCTGGGTCAGATCTAAAACCTCACGGCCTTCCAGCTGATTCATCGTGACTTCCATCTCGACTGCGCCGACCACCGCTTCTTCCACATACAGGTCGTAATTGCGCAGCTGCTGCACCTGATCCGCATTGAGATAACCTGTCAGCTTCACGCTCGCTTCATACGTCGCTCCATCGCTCAGTTTCCCTGCGATCACCGCCGCTTCCCCCGGCCTGGTCGGTTCTGCCTTCTGACTGCATCCGCTCACTAAGGACAATGCCAGCAGCGCGGCTAAAATTGTTCGTAAACCTTTCATGATTTTCCCTCCCTGGTTTTCTTCTTTAACTTCATTATACCATCCCCAGATTTTTTGGGAACGGGCGAAATGCGCGAAGTCACAGAATACATAAAATCAGGATAACCAAGCCAGAAGTAAAGATTATTCGAACAAATAGAAGCTTGTCAGCGGAATTGAAAATCAACGTCGAAGCCACAAAAAAACAAGCGCTCTCCGACTTTCGGAAAACGCCTGCTTGTTTTACTGAATCTGACTTTTCAGGTAACTGAAGATGAAGCCGTCCAGATCGCCGTCCATGACGTTCTGCACGCTGCCCATTTCATAGCCTGTGCGATGATCCTTGACCATCGTGTACGGACAGAAGACATACGAGCGGATCTGCGATCCCCATTCGATGTTTTTCTGTTCGCCGCGGATCGCTGCCAGCTTGGCTTCCTGTTCCTCGATCATGCGTTGATACAGTTTTGATTTCAACATGTTCATGCAGCGCTCGCGGTTCTGGATCTGGCTGCGCTCAGTCTGACAGGAAACAACGATGCCGGTCGGCTTATGCGTCATCCGCACGGCGCTGTCGGTCTTGTTTATATGCTGGCCGCCGGCGCCGCTGGCCCGCATCGTGACGACGTCGAGATCTTTCTCATCAATCGTGATTTCAATTTCGTCGGAGAACTGCGGCATGACGTCCAGCGAGGCAAATGAGGTATGCCGGCGTCCGGAGGAATCAAACGGGGAAATCCGCACCAGCCGGTGCACGCCCTTCTCCGCCTTCAGATAGCCATACGCCATATCGCCTTCGATCAGGATACTGGCGGACTTGATGCCTGCTTCATCGCCTTCCTGATAGTCCAGCACGGTGACCTTGTAGCCCTTCCGTTCCGCCCAGCGGCAGTACATCCGGTAAAGCATGCTCGCCCAGTCCTGACTTTCCGTTCCGCCAGCGCCCGGATGCAGCTCCAGGATCGCGTTGTTTTTGTCATACGGATGGGAAAGCAGCACCATCACCTCGAAATCCTCGAATTGATTGAGCGTGTCCTGATATTCCATGTCCAGCAGCTCTTTCAATTCCTCGTCGAAATTCTGGTTCAGCTCGTCGACAGTTTCCTGCAGCGAAGCCAGCGCCTGTTCCATCTGATGGTACTTCGCTTCCAGCTCTTTCATTCCATTGCACTGACGGATCACATTCTGGGCTGCTTTCGGATCATCCCAGAAATGCTCCTCGTTCATCTTCGCTTCCAGTTCTTCAATTTGTTTTTGCTTCGCAGCCAGGTCAAAGAGAGTCGCCTAACTGCTTTAACTTCGTTACCGAAGCGGTTAGGCCTTGTCGAATCTCATACAATTCCATAGTTATTTCTTTCGCTCCTCTATTACAATTCTGACATTCAGGCAGAAGGTGACGACCTCCTGCGCAATCCGCGCCATCATGTCCTCAAACAGCTGATAGCCTTCGGAGACATACGCCTGCAGCGGATTGGACTGCGCGTACGAACGCAGATGAATCCCGTCGCGCAGCTTGCTCATAGTGTCGATGTGATCGACCCAGTTGCGGTCGATAACCTTCAGCACCATCGTCTTTTCAATCGGCAGCACATGCACCTTGATCGGCTCAATCTTGCTTTCATACACATCCCAGGCCGCCTTGCAGCACAGCTCGCTGATCTCCGGAATGCTCTTGCCTTCCAGGTCGGTTTCCGTCAGGCTTTCATGGAAGCCCATCTTGCCTAACGATTCCAGCAGCTCCGCTGTGTTGACCTTTTCTTCCTTGCCGTCATGCTCGGTATGCGCCGAAACCAGATTGCTGACGACGCGGTCGAACATATCCTTGACGATGCTGTGAACGTCTTCGTGATCCAGGATGAAGTTGCGCTGTTCATAGATAATCTCGCGCTGCTGACGCAGGACGTCGTCGTATTCCAGCAGTGTTTTACGAACGTCGAAGTTCACGCCTTCGACCCGCTTCTGCGCGCTGCCGATGGATTTCGTTACAACCTTGGATTCAATCGGAACGTCGCCCAGCTGCGAAAACAGGCTTTCCATTTTTTCCGAACCGAACCGCACCATCAGATCGTCCTGTACGGAGACATAGAACCGGGAATAGCCCGGATCGCCCTGACGGCCCGAACGGCCGCGCAGCTGATTATCAATACGGCGGGATTCATGCCGTTCTGAACCGATGACGGCCAGACCGCCCAGTTCGCGGACGCCCTCGCCCAGCTTGATATCGGTACCACGGCCGGCCATGTTGGTCGCGATCGTAACCGAACCCTTCTGCCCTGCCTTTTTGATGATCTCCGCTTCACGCGCATGATTCTTCGCGTTTAAGACTTCATGCGGGATCTTCTTATCTTTCAGCATCTTTGAGATAAATTCGCTGGTTTCAACGGCGATCGTGCCGACCAATACCGGCTGGCCCTTCTCATGGCATTCCCTGACCTCGTTGACCAGCGCCTCAAACTTGGCTTTCTTCGTGCCGAAGATCGCGTCCGGATAATCGATCCGGGCAACCGGACGATTGGTCGGAATTTCCATGACGCGCATGTTGTAGATGCTTAAGAATTCTTCTTCCTCGGTCTTGGCCGTACCGGTCATGCCGGCCAGCTTGTTGTAAAGGCGGAAGAAATTCTGGTAGGTGATCGTCGCCAGCGTCGTCGTTTCCTGTTTGATCGACACGCCTTCCTTAGCTTCAATCGCCTGATGCAGACCGTCGGAATACGCGCGGCCCTTCATCAGACGGCCAGTGAACTGGTCGACGATGACGATCTCGTCGTTGTCCACGACGTACTCGACATCCTTCATCATGATGTAGTTGGCTTTTAACGCCTGCGAAATATGATGCACCAGCTGGGTGTGATCCAGCTCGTACAGGTTCTTGACGCGGAAAGCTTTCTCCGCCTTGGTCACGCCGGAATCAGTCAGCTGAACCGTCTTGCTTTTGACGTCGATCTCATAGTCTTCGTCCGCCTTCAGCGATTTGACGAAGCGGTCTGCCTGCAGATACAGGTTGGCCGTCTGCTTCTGACCGCCGGAGATGATCAACGGCGTCCGTGATTCATCGACCAGAATCGAGTCGACTTCATCGACCAGCGCGAAATTCAGCGGACGCAGGACGCGGTCCTCAACGCGGGTGACCATGTTATCGCGCAGATAGTCGAATCCGACTTCCGCGTTGGTCGTGTAGGTGATGTCGCAGTTATACGCCGCGCGCTTCTGCGCCGGGGTGAGCTGACGCAGGTTCAGGCCGACCGTCAGGCCCAGGAAGCGGTGAATCTGCCCCATCCAGTCGGCGTCGCGGCCGGCCAGGTATTCGTTGACGGTGACGACGTGCACGCCGCGGCCGTCCAGTGCGTTCAGATAGACCGGCAATACGGAGGTTAATGTTTTTCCTTCGCCGGTTTTCATCTCCGCGATATCGCCGCCGTGCAGAACGATGCCGCCCATCAACTGAACGAGATACGGATATTCGCCGATCACCCGCTTGGCCGCTTCGCGCACAACCGCGAACGCTTCCGGCAATAAGTCGTCCAGCGTTTCGCCGTTCTTCAAGCGAGCCTGAAATTCCGGGGTCTTGGCTTTCAGTTCCTCGTCGCTCAAGCCTGCCATCTGGGAAGCCAGCGCATCGACTTCGTGAGCGCGTTTCTCGATTTCTTTCAATCGTTTTTTATCGTAATTAAATAGTTTGTCCAAAAAAGTTGCCATTGTGGTCCCTCCATCGCTCCTATTGTATCGTAATTGAGCTAAAAACACAAAGAAAAAGGCCGTCAAACCCGGCCTTTGATCGCTGTTTTACAGTTTTTTGACGTTGTGGGCCTGATAGCCCCGGTCGCCTTCGACCAGATCGAATTCCACCTCGGCGTTTTCCTCGATCGTCTTGAAGCCGTCCATCACCAGTTGGGAATAATGGAAAAAAACATCGCGGCCATCGCTGAGCTTGATGAAGCCGTAACCTTTTTCCTTATTGAACATCTTTACTTTACCTTGCATCTACCTTAAACCTAACCCTTTCTTCTTTATTTATCCGCGGCGGTCTTCTCCGCCATGTCGCTTCGACGGGAACCGGGATCGCTGCCCGTCGTTTTGATGCTTTTCTGCTTCACCCCTTCGTTCGCTGAACCCGGGGAATTCCGCTTCGACTGATCCTGATTTTCGCTGGTTTCCGCCGCTGGAATTCCGCCGCTCCCGTCTACTTTGAGTATAGAGAGGATCGGCCGCAAACTCAAATCTTTTCCTTCGTCTTATTCCGCGCTTTTTCGACAACGAAGCTTACGGAATGGAGCGAAAGCGGGCGCAAGGAAGCGTTGATTGACGGCCAGCACCAGCGCTTGGTCGGCGGCAGGAAGCAATGCGTGAGCGGCGTTGAGCGTACTGCCGGTCGTGAGCACATCGTCGATCAACAACAGCTTTCCATCCGGGATTGGGACGCCGGGGATCAAGCGAATGTGGGTGGCAGCCTGCTGCCGCTGGGAGGCGCTGCCCTGCTGCACGTAATCCTCCGTCTTTTCCAACAGCTCCACGATCGGCAGCCGCAGTCCGGAAAACAGCTGGGGAATCGTATCGAAGCCGCGTTTTTCCCGTTTAGCGCGGGATGAGGGCATCGGCACCAGCGTGAAATGGCGGTACCGCCGGCGCAGCTTATCGCGCCAGGGCAGAAGGAAAACATTCTGCAGCGCTTCGTCCATGCATTCTTTGTACTGCACAAGCATTTTCATGAACGCCTCGTCATAGACAACCAGCCCCCGCACGCTCAGCTCGCCGAGCTTCACTTGATGGAAAATGGGCGTCAGCTGACTGCGGCAGACGCCGCACAGCGAATCGTCGGCGAACATCATTTCGGGGATCGTGCATCCGTTTAACAACGGGCCGCCGCACCACAGGCAGCGCTCAGCCGCTGGCATTGGCTTCCTCCAGACGTCTCACGCAGCGTTCAACCTGTTCGCTGCGCCTGCGGCACAGAAACAACCCGTCGCCATCCGGACAGGCAAAGCTGCGCCCGACCCGTCCGATCATCTGGGTCAGCGAAGCTTCGTCGAACACGCCATGATCGGCGTCCATCACGCACACGTCGACGCCCGCGATCGTCACGCCCCGTTCCAGCACCGTCGTCGCAAAGCAGAACTGCAGTTTGTTTGCCCGCAGCTTCCGCAGCGTTTCATCCTGATCCGGCGACTGACTGGTCAGCTCACCGCAGGAAAATTCCAGTGAAAACAAAACTTTTAAGCGATGACAGCCGCGAATCGTCGGCACAAAGATCAGCGCCTGCTTGTCCGCCTTTTGTTTGCCTTTCAACCAGCGATAAAGCCGCAGGATCAACAGGAACTGAGGACCGATCCGAACCCGGGGCACCGTCAGATCATGACCGTGCGGTCGGCGGTTGAGCTTGAGCTGCCTCAACGTCCCCGCCCTCACCCGTTCCTGCAGCTCCGCATCCGGCGTCGCCGTCGTGTAGACGATCTGGCCGCGGCAGCTGGTGCGCGCGATTCCATGCAGAACCGGGTCGCCCTTGTAGGGAAAAGCGTCCGGTTCATCCAGGATCAACAGATCGAACCGGTGAGGATAGCGGTAGAGCTGGTGGGTCGTACAGACGATCAGATCCGCTTCGGTCTTCTTGGTATAACCCTGACAGACCGGGATCACCGACAGGTTTGGAAACGCGTCCGCCAGCCGCCGCGCCAATTCCAGCACGACCTGCCGCCGGGCGACCGCAACCGCCGCCCGCTGTCCCCGCTGCAGCCGCCTCCGCAGACAATCCATTACAATTTCCGTTTTTCCCGCGCCGCACACCGCGTCGACCAGGACGTCGTGGGTTTCGGACAATTCGCACAGCTGATCGGAGATTTGCTTCTGATTCGGAGTCAGGGGATAATCCAGCCGCAGCTGCGGATCCAGCGGTTCACTAAGCTCGGGCACGACCGGCTCCTTGGCCTCGCACGTCAGCCTCCGGGAAAAGCCGACGCAGCGGCGGCAGTACCAGCCCTTGCTGCCAAGATAGAACCAGGATGGATCCTCATTTCCACATCGCGGACAGCGCATAATTTCACCTCC
This sequence comes from Holdemania sp., assembly GCF_986127675.1. Lineage (NCBI taxonomy): Bacteria > Bacillati > Bacillota > Erysipelotrichia > Erysipelotrichales > Erysipelotrichaceae > Holdemania > Holdemania sp. The sequence goes on from NZ_CFQZWI010000014.1 coordinate 37,308, forward strand.
CACTTATAATATTGCGGAAAATTGGAAAAAGCCCCGCAAAAAACAAGAATTCCTTTCTTTTTTACGATTTCTTTTCTACAATAAAAGGTAGAGAAAGATGAGGAAACAATCATGACTACCTTTGCGATTCAAGATGATTTTATGCTTAACGGCCAGCCGGTCAAACTGATCTCCGGCGCGCTGCATTACTTCCGGATCGTTCCTGAATATTGGCAGGATCGTCTGGAAAAATTAAAAAATATGGGCTGCAACTGCGTGGAAACCTATATCCCATGGAACTACCATGAACCGAAAAAGGGCCAGTTTGATTTCAGCGGACGCAAGGACGTCGCGCGCTTTGTCCGCTTAGCTCAGGCTTTAGGTTTGTGGGTCATTTTACGGCCGACGCCGTACATCTGCGCGGAATGGGAATTCGGCGGTCTGCCGGCATGGCTGTTAGCGGACGATTCAATGCGCGTGCGTTCGACCTATCAACCCTATCTCGACGCGGTCGACGCCTACTACGCCGAGCTGTTCAAGGTGATCCGGCCGTTGTTTTTCACTCACGGCGGACCGGTGCTGATGTGCCAGATTGAAAATGAATATGGCTCCTTCGGCAACGACAAGCAATATCTCAAGGCGATCAAGCGTCTGATGGAAAAGCATGGCTGCGATGTGCCGATGTTTACATCCGACGGCGGCTGGCGTGAAGTGCTCGACGCCGGAACCTTACTCAATGAAGGCGTGCTGCCGACGGCCAACTTCGGCTCGCGCACCGACGAACAGATCGGCGCGCTGCGTCAGTTCATGGACGACAACGACATCCACGGCCCGCTTATGTGCATGGAATTCTGGATCGGCTGGTTCAACAACTGGGGATCGCCGCTGAAAACCCGCGACGCGAAGGATGCGGCGGACGAGCTGGACGCGATGCTGCGTCAGGGCAGCGTCAACATCTACATGTTCCACGGCGGCACCAATCCGGAATTTTATAACGGCTGCAGCTACCACAACGGCATGGATCCGCAGATCACCTCTTACGACTATGCCGCTCCGCTGACGGAGTGGGGTACGGAAGCAGAAAAATACGCCGCTTTCCGCGAGGTCATCGCCAAATATCATCCGATCACTCCGGTGCCGCTGTCCACGCCGATCACCTTTAAAAGCTATGGCGAACTGCGCTGTGAGAACAAGGTTTCCTTATTTAATACACTTTCCTCGCTGGCAAAGCCGATCGAAACCGACATTCCTCAGCCGATGGAAAAGCTGGGGCAGGGCTACGGCTACATCCTGTACCGCGCGCATGTCGGCAAAGCGCGCGAGCTGGCCAAAGCCAAGCTGGCGGATTGCGACGACCGCGCTCAGGTATTTGTCAACCAGAAATTGATCGCCACACAATACAAGGAAACGATGGGAAGCAACATCCCGCTTACGCTCGATCATCCGACTGACAACGTGATCGACATTCTGGTGGAAAACCTCGGCCGCATCAACTACGGCGCAAGTCTGGTTTCTCCGCATCAGCGCAAGGGCATCAAAGGCGGCTTCATGCTGGACCTGCACTTCCACACCGGCTGGCAGCAGTATTGCCTGGAGCTGAACAATGTCGATCAGGTTGATTTCATCGGCGATTATCAGGAAGGTGTTCCGGCATTCTATCAATTTACCGTAGACATTGAAGAACCGGCGGATACGTTCCTGAACCTGAACGGCTGGGGCAAAGGCACAGCGTTTTTGAACGGGGAAAATCTTGGGCGGTTCTGGGAGCTGGGCCCGACGCATTATCTGTATATCCCGGCGCCGTTATTGAAAAAAGGTAAAAATACGATTGTCCTGTTTGAAACAGAAGGCAGAACCGGAACAGTCTCGCTGGACGACCAGCCGCTGATCGATCAGCCGCAGGAAGCCTGAGCCGATGGTCTGGGGAATTCTCTTTCAGCTTCTCATCCTCTTGATCGCACTCACCCTCGTTTATGAAATCATCCGATGTGCGGTGAAACAGGGAATCCTTGACGCCAAAGCGGAGCTTGAGAAAACTGACAAGAAAGACCGGCAAGATCTCCAATAATCAAAGTCCTTTAAAAAAACAGAGCTATCAGCACGTCCTATCATGAGGAGTTCAGAAACTCCCGGACAGGTTGAAAAGCTCCGTTTTTTAATTTAATGGTTTTCTTATTTTCCTATTATTCAAGGTATCTCAGGCTTCATCCGCAATCAGCCAATCCACAACGTTCACCGATTTTATTTTCTTATAAGAAGCGTTCAGTCCCGGATACAGGGATACAATTATCTTCTCATAATGATCAAAGAAACAGGCTTCTGATAATAAGATAGATATCACAGTTGAAATCGATCTGGAAGGCGTTGACCGCCTCTTCCCCAGCGGGGATCCATTGAACTTCATCGAAAAAGATACATTTTTTAATCAATGTAGTTCCATATAACTCACTTATTCCTTCTATTCTATATATTCCCTTGCCTTCTTCAACCACGGTGACTGAAACAGTTCTTATGACTAACAAATTTCTCCAAAGTTCTCATTCACAAGTAGAAAAAAGCCGGACA